>JBEVGZ010000293.1:0-3257 GCA_040511515.1 Microterricola sp. | reverse complement strand
GGTCATCGTGGACTACGAGGGCAAGGACCTCCTGCTCGTCGGCGTGCTCAAGGGCGCGGTCATGGTCATGGCCGACTTCGCCCGGGCGCTGCCCACGGCGATGGAGATGGACTGGATGGCGGTCTCCTCGTACGGCACCGGGACCAAGTCCAGCGGTGTGGTGCAGATCCGCAAGGACCTCGACTCCGACATCCACGGCCGGCATGTTCTGATCGTCGAGGACATCATCGACTCCGGCCTCACGCTGTCCTGGCTGCTCGAGAACTTCGCCTCCCGCGGGGCGGCATCGGTCGAGGTGTTCGCACTGCTCCGCAAGCCTGAGGCCGCGAAGGTGCACGTCGAATGCAAGTACGTCGGTTTCGACATCCCGAACGACTTCGTCGTCGGGTACGGCCTCGACTTCGACGAGAAGTACCGCAACCTCCGCAGCGTCGGCATCCTCTCGCCCCACATCTACAGCTGATTCTCCCGACGCGCGAGCGTCGCGGAGGGCAGCAGCCTCAGGCCGGGAAACCCCGGGAACAGCCAGCGCTGTTCCCGGGGTTTCTGCGTTCGCGAACGCCACACGGTGAGCCTGCAGCGAACATGCGGCAATCGTGCAGCACCGTCGCGGTAGCCTTGCAGCACCATGAACGTCAAGAAGCTTCTTCGGGGTCCGCTGCTCTACATCGTGCTCGCGGTTGTTGCCGTGTGGATCGGGTCAAGCCTGATCACTATGTCTGGATTCCGCGAGGTCTCCACACAGGAGGGCTTGCAGTTCCTCAAGGACGGCAAGGTCGCCAGTGCGAAGATCGTCGACGGCGAACAGCGCGTCGACCTCACACTGACCAAGGCAGACCCCAAGCTGGGCGAGCAGGTGCAGTTCTATTACGTCACGCCGCGCGGCACTGAGGTCGTCGATGCCGTGACGGCAGCCGACCCGGCCGATGGCTTCGATGACGAGGTTCCGCAGCCCAACTGGCTGCTCTCGCTGCTCGGCATCCTGCTCCCGGTGCTGCTCATCGGCCTGTTCTTCTGGTGGATGCTCTCCAGCATGCAGGGCGGCGGCAACAAGGTCATGCAGTTCGGCAAGTCGAAGGCCAAGCTCGTCTCCAAGGAGAGCCCCAAGGTGACCTTCGAGGATGTCGCCGGCGCCGACGAGGCGATCGAAGAGCTCGAAGAGATCAAGGACTTCCTCAAGGACCCGGCCCGCTTCCAGGCCGTCGGTGCCCGCATCCCGAAGGGCGTGCTGCTCTACGGCCCTCCCGGAACCGGCAAGACGCTTCTCGCCCGCGCCGTCGCAGGCGAGGCCGGCGTTCCGTTCTACTCGATCTCCGGATCTGACTTCGTCGAGATGTTCGTCGGTGTCGGCGCCAGCCGCGTTCGCGACCTGTTCCAGCAGGCCAAGGAGAACGCCCCAGCCATCATCTTCGTCGACGAGATCGACGCCGTCGGTCGGCACCGCGGTGCCGGAATGGGCGGCGGCCACGACGAGCGCGAGCAGACGCTCAACCAGCTGCTCGTCGAGATGGACGGCTTCGACCCCAAGGCCAACGTCATCCTGATCGCCGCCACGAACCGCCCAGACATCCTCGACCCGGCCCTGCTGCGTCCCGGCCGCTTCGACCGCCAGATCGGCGTCGACGCCCCTGACATGCTCGGCCGCAAGAAGATCCTCGAGGTGCACGGTCGGGGCAAGCCGCTCGCCCAGGGTGTCGACCTTGAGGTCGTCGCCCGCAAGACGCCCGGTTTCACCGGTGCCGACCTGGCGAACGTGCTCAACGAGGCCGCGCTGCTCACGGCGCGCTCGCACGCCCAGCTCATCGACAACCGTGCCCTCGACGAGGCCATCGACCGCGTCGTCGCCGGCCCGCAGCGCCGCACCCGCGTCATGAAGGACAAGGAAAAGCTGATCACGGCCTACCACGAGGGCGGCCACGCCCTCGCTGCTGCGGCCATGAACTACACGGACCCCGTGACCAAGATCACGATCCTTCCCCGCGGTCGCGCCCTCGGCTACACGATGGTGATGCCGCTCGAGGACAAGTACTCGATCACGCGCAACGAGTTGCTCGACCAGCTCACCTACGCCATGGGCGGCCGCGTCGCGGAGGAGATCGTCTTCCACGACCCGACCACCGGCGCATCGAACGACATCGAGAAGGCAACGGCCACCGCCCGCAAGATGGTGACCGAGTACGGCATGAGCACCGATGTCGGAGCCGTCAAGCTCGGCCAGTCGAGCGGCGAGATGTTCCTCGGCCGCGACATGGGCCACCAGCGCGACTACTCCGAGCGCATCGCAGAACGCGTCGACCAGGAGGTGCGTGCCCTCATCGAGCAGGCGCACGACGAGGCATGGGCCGTGCTCAACGACAACCGCGACGTGCTCGATCGACTGGCCGCTGAGCTGCTCGAGAAGGAGACGCTCGACCACAACCAGATCGCCGAGATCTTCAAGGACGTCAAGAAGCTGCCGGAGCGCCCGCAGTGGCTCTCCAGCGACAAGCGCCCGCTCTCGACGGTCCCGCCGATCGACTACCCCGTGCTCACCTCCCCGGTGAACCCTGGTGCAACCGATGGCGGCGTGCTCTCCGAAGATGTCCCGGGTGCCGCGGCGGCCGAGGCATCGGACCAGCACCCCCGCGCCACGAACCCGCGCCCGGCCACGGCCTAGGCGGCGCCCGTGAGCGGAGTCGACCGGGCACGCATCGAGGCAGCCGTCAGCGAGATCATTCTCGCGATCGGTGAGAACCCGGCGCGCCCGGGACTGGCCAAGACCCCGGCCAGAGTCGCCGATGCGTACGCCGAATTCTTCAGCGGGCTCAGCCAGGACCCGCTCGAGCACCTGCTCGACTCGGTCCCGATCGGCGAAGACATCGACGGTGTGCCCCAGACCAGCGACGTCGTGCTGCTGCGCGGCATCGACTTCCGCTCGGTCTGCGAACACCACCTGCTGCCGTTCGTCGGCGTCGTGCACATCGCCTATCTGCCCAGCGATCGCGTCGTCGGTCTCGGCCGGCTCCCCGCCGTCGTCGACACGCTCGCCGCCCGACCGCAACTGCAGGAGCGCCTCACCGAGGAGATCGCCGACGCCCTGAACGACGGCCTCGCCCCGCGCGGCGTGCTCGTCGTGCTCGACGCGGTGCACCGCTGCGTCGTCGCCCGCGGATCCCGCCAGACGAACAGCTCAACGGTCACCATCGCCAGCCGCGGCGAACTCGCCGAACCGGTGGCCCGCGCCGAGCTGATGGCCCTGATCGGCAGCGCGGCCCCCG
>JBEVGZ010000292.1:0-6709 GCA_040511515.1 Microterricola sp. | reverse complement strand
TCGGATGCACCTACAAGTACCTCAACGGCGGTCCCGGCTCGCCGTCGTTCATCTGGGTCGCCGAGCGGCACCAGGCCACCGCCCACCCACCGCTCAGCGGGTGGCATGGGCACGCTCGCCCCTTCGACTTCGGCGTGGACTATGCGCCGGCCGCCGGCATCACGAGATTCCGGGTCGGCACACCCCAGTTGTTGTCGATGGCGGGGCTTGAGGCGAGTCTGGACCTCTGGGACGAGGTCGACCTGGAACAGGTGCGCGCCAAGAGTCTTCAGCTCACCGACCTGTTCATCGCACTCGTCGACAGCCGTCTCGCGCAGTGGGGCGTCGAGGTCGTGACGCCGCGCGAGCACTCCGTGCGCGGCAGCCAGGTCGCCCTGCGGGTCGATCACGGCTACCCGATCATGCAGGCACTGATCGAGCGTGGCGTCATCGGCGATTTCCGAGCGCCGGATCTCATGCGCTTCGGCTTCACGCCCCTCTACGTCTCGCACGCAGACGTGTGGGACGCGGTGACCATCCTCGAGGACATCCTCGTCACCGAGAGCTGGCGTGCCGAGCGGTTCAGCCGCCGGGGCGCGGTCACCTGACGCCGGGCACACTCGATCGCCTCGCCTCGCTCTGGGGTTGGGGGTGACGGCGGGCGGCTCGATGTGTAGTCTCGGCGGTGAAAGCGGGGTCATCATGAAGACGCTCCTCCTCATCCGGCACGCGAAGTCCAGCTGGGACGTGCCCAGCCTCGTCGACGAGGCCCGCCCGCTGAGCGAGCGCGGGAAACGCGACGCACCGGAAATGGGGAGGCGCCTGGAGCGACGCGGCATCCATCCCGACGTCATCCTGAGCAGTCCGGCGGTGCGGGCACGCACGACGGCGGAGCTCATCGCGCGTGAACTCGACGCGGACGAGACGTTGGTCGTCGACCACCGCCTGTACGCGACGAGTGCCGACGGGCTGCTCGAGGTGATCCGTGCACAGGATGACGCCGTCGACTGCCTCCTCGTGATCGGTCACAACCCCGAGATGGACACGTTGGCCAGGCGGTTCTCGCCCCTGACGCCGCCGATGTCGACCTGCGCGGTGCTCGAGCTGCACTTTGACGTGGAATCCTGGGCGGCCATCCAGGCCGGCGCGCTGCTCAACAAACGCTACGACGCCCCGAAACTCGCCGAAGTCTGAGTGGATCGCCCAAGAAAAACAGGAGCAGAGCGTCGCCGTGCTCCTGAGCGGGCCCCGCGATGCTGTGCTCCTGCGTTTTGGCGGGTCAGCCGACGACGAGCGTGCCGTCCTTCCAGACGCGGTGCACCAGCGGAACGCCCGGCCGGTAGGCCAGGTGCACGTAGCCGGGGGTCTTCAGTTGCACGAGGTCGGCGCGCGTGCCGGGCATGAGTCGGCCGACATCCGCCCGCTCGAGGGCGACGGCGCCACCGGCGGTCGCCGCCCACAGCGCCTCGCCCGGCGTCATTCCCATGTCGCGCACGGCGACGGCGATGCAGAACGGCATCGACGAGGTGAAGCTCGATCCGGGGTTCGTGTCGCAGGCGATCGCCACCGTCACGCCGGCGTCGAGCAGGCGCCGCCCGCTCGGGTACGGCTGCCTCGTCGAGAACTCGACGCCCGGCAGCAGCGTGGCAACGGTGCTCGATGCGGCGAGGGCCGCGACATCCTCATCACTGAGATAGGTGCAGTGATCCACGGATGCCGCACCCAGCTCGATCGCGAGCCGCACGCCGTCGCCAGGGCCCAGCTGGCTCGCGTGCACGCGCGGCTTGAGGCCGGCCGCGATTCCGGCCTCGAGCACGCGTCGGCTCTGCTCGACACTGAACGCACCCGTCTCGCAGAACACGTCGATCCACTTGGCGTGCGGGGCGCAGGCCTCGAGCATCGGACCGGTGACGAGCTCGACGTACTCGTCGGCGCCGCCGTCCCGCGAGGCGAACTCGGCGGGAACGACGTGGGCGCCGAGGAAGGTCACCTCATCGGTGACCTCTGCCGCGAGGCGCACGAGGCGTTCCTCGCTCTCCACCGAGAGGCCGTAGCCGCTCTTGATCTCGAGCGTGGTCGTTCCCTGCGCGAGCATCTCGTCGATGAAGCCATAGAGCCGTGCCCGCAGCTCCTCGTCGCTCGCCGCCCGGGTCGCCGCGACGGTCGAGCGGATGCCGCCTGCCTCGTACTGACGGCCGGCCATGCGCGCTTCGAACTCGGCTGCTCGATCGCCGCCGAACACGACGTGGCTGTGGCTGTCGACGAAGCCGGGGATCACGCAGGCGCCGGCTGCGCTCTGCTTGTCGATCTCGGACAGTGGGCCGAGGCCGAGCTCGGCGATGGCGGTCGCGGCATCAACGGCCGCGCCGACCCACGCCACTCGGCCGCCGTCGATGATGACGGCGGCATCCGTCAGCTCACCGGTCGGGCCGGTTCCCAGCGTCGGGTCGTTCGTGACCAGCAGGCCGATGTCGGTGAGCAGCGTCGTCATCGTGCAATCCTCTCGTGGACGGGCGGTGTCATGGCGTGCTGTTCGTTAGCGTTCCAGCATCGGAACCCGGAGGCCGCGCTCCCTGGCGACCTCGACGGCGCGCGGGTAGCCGGCATCCACGTGGCGCATGACACCGGTTCCCGGGTCGTTCACGAGCACCCGGGCGATCTTCTCGGCTGCCAGCGGGGTGCCGTCGGCCACGATCACCTGACCGGCGTGGATGGAGCGGCCGATGCCGACGCCGCCGCCGTGGTGGATCGACACCCAGGTCGCCCCGGATGCCGTGTTCAGCAGCGCGTTCAGCAGCGGCCAGTCGGCGATGGCGTCGGAGCCGTCGGCCATGGCCTCTGTCTCGCGGTACGGCGAGGCGACGGAGCCGGAGTCGAGGTGGTCGCGCCCGATCGCGAGCGGGGCGCTGAGCTCGCCCGATGCGACCATCTCGTTGAACTTGAGGCCGGCCAGGTGGCGTTCCTTGTAGCCGAGCCAGCAGATGCGGGCCGGCAGACCCTCGAAGTGCACCTTCTCGCCGGCCGCGGTGATCCAGCGGCGCAGGTGCTCGTCCTCGGGGAACAGCTCGAGGATCGCTTTGTCGGTCGCTGCGATGTCGGCCGGGTCGCCGGAGAGCGCCGCCCAGCGGAACGGACCCTTGCCCTCCGCGAACAGCGGGCGGATGTAGGCGGGCACGAATCCGGGGAACTCGAATGCGCGCTCGTAGCCGCCGAGCTGGGCCTCTGCACGGATGGAGTTTCCGTAGTCGAAGACCTCTGCCCCGGCATCCTGGAACTCGACCATTGCCTGCACCTGCTTGGCCATCGAGGCGCGGGCGCGCTCGGTGAAGCCTTCCGGGTCGGATGCCGCGAGCTCACGCCACTCCTCGACGGAGACGCCCTCAGGCAGGTAGGAGAGCGGGTCGTGGGCGCTGGTCTGGTCGGTGACGATGTCGATCGGCACCGCGCGGGCCAACAGCTCGGGGAAGACGGTCGCCGCGTTGCCGACAAGGCCGACGGAGAGCGCCCGGCCCTCGGCCTTGGCGGCGAGCACCCGCGCAATGGCGTCGTCGATGTCGTCGGTCATTTCGTCGAGGTAGCCCTTGGAGACGCGGCGGGCCAGGCGGGTCGCGTCCACGTCGACGATGAGCACGACGCCCTCATTCATGGTCACGGCCAGCGGCTGCGCGCCGCCCATGCCGCCGCAGCCACCCGTGAGGGTGAGCGTTCCGGCGAGGCTGGCGTTCGCGGCATCCGCTGCGCTCAGCCCGCGGGCCTCGGCCAGTTTGACGCCGATCGCGGCGAAGGTCTCGTAGGTGCCCTGCAGGATGCCCTGTGTGCCGATGTAGATCCAGCTGCCGGCCGTCATCTGGCCGTACATGGTGAGGCCAAGCGCCTCGAGCCGGCGGAACTCCGGCCAGTTCGCCCAGTCGCCGACGAGGTTCGAGTTGGCGATGAGCACGCGCGGTGCCCATTCGTGGGTGCGGAACACGCCGACCGGCTTGCCCGACTGCACGAGGAGGGTCTCGTCGCTCTCGAGGGTCTCGAGCGTGCGCACGATCGCGTCGTAGGCCTCCCAGCTGCGGGCGGCCTTGCCGGTTCCTCCGTAGACGACGAGCTCATCCGGGTGCTCAGCGACCTCGGGATCGAGGTTGTTCATGAGCATGCGCAGCGGTCCCTCTGTCTGCCAGCTCTTGGCGCTGAGGGTGGTTCCGCGGGCGGCGCGCACCGGGCGGGGGCCCGCGGCGGTGTCGGCGGTGTCTGGCTGTGACTGTGCTGGCGTCATCATGACTTCCTTGTGCTGGAGATGCGGTGTGCGGCGTCTGGATCGCGGCACGGGGCGCGTGATTCGTCGCTGCTTCGATTTCAGCGTGAACGGATGCCGTGGGCAACGCGCGTCCCGTATCCTTTGTCTGGAATCACAGACGCGGCCGCCCGGTCGCACAGACCGGCTGGGCGAATCGCTCGCAGGGATCGGAGAGATGATGGCGTCCAACGGTGACGTGGGTCCAGGGCCGGCGGTGTCGAGCAAGGTGCCGGCCGCCGAGCACACGCTGCGGATCCTCTCGTTCCTCTCGACTCAGCGCGGCCCGGTGCCGGCCGCGACCATCGCGAGCGCCCTCGGCATCCCGCGCTCGACGGTCTACCACCTGCTCGTCGTGCTCGCCCAGCACGGCTTCGTGCTGCACCTGCCGGAGGCGAAGCGCTACGGGCTCGGCCCGGCCGCCTTCGAGCTGAGCGGCGGCTTCTCGCGGCAGGAGCCGCTCAGCCGTATCGGTCAGCCGCTGCTCGCCGGGCTCGTCGACCGTGTCGGCGAGAGCGGCCACCTCGTCGTGCTGCACGGCCGCGATGTGCTCTACATCGCCGAGGAGCGTGCCCCGCGGCGGCCGCGCCTGGTCACCGACGTCGGCATCCGGCTGCCTGCCCACCTCACCGCGAGCGGCAGGGCGATGCTCGCGACGCTGCCCCCGGCCCAGCTCCGCGCGCTCTACCCGGATGCCGCGGCCTTCGTCGACCGCAACGGGCAGCCGCCGCACAACTACTCCCAGCTGAAGGCGGTCTTGCAGACCGTGCGCGAGCGCGGCTACGCCACGGAGGACAGCGCGGTGACGGAAGACTTCGCGTCGCTCGCCGTCGCGGTGCGCGACCACGTCGGCTGGCCGGCCGCCGGCATCGCGCTCACCTTCCCGCGGGACTCGGTCGCGCCGGAGCGCTGGCCAGAGCTCGCCGCGCAGATCGGCGAGGTGGCCGCCGAGCTCGCCCGCCGCATTCGCGGTTCCGCGCTCTGATCACGCGTCGCAACGTCCGCTGAGAGCGGTCACATGGCCGCTTTCCAGGCGTCGAGGCGGCCATTTGGCCGCTCTCAGTGGAACCCGACGTGGGCGGCGGGTGGGGCGTCAGCCGACGGCGACACCGCGGGCCGCGAGGAACGGCAGCGGGTCGGTGCGCACGCCGTCGAGGGCGACCTCGAAGTGCAGGTGGCAGCCGGTGGAGACGCCCGTGCTGCCGGAGAGCGCGATCGCCTCGCCGGCCGCGACGACCTGGCCGGGCGTGACCGCCAGACCGCCGTCGGCGATGTGGGCGTACGTCGTGGTGATGCCGGCACCGTGGTCGATGACGACACGGTTGCCGAGGCCGCCGTACGGCCCGCTGGCGCTGACCGTTCCGGCTGCCGCCGCCACGATCCAGGCGTTGCAACCGGTGCCGATGTCGATGGCGTAGTGGAATGGTCCTGCCCCGGCAGGCCGGTCGGGGCGCAGGCCGAATCCGTCGGTGATCGGGCCGCTTCCCGGCGCCGTCCAGGCCTGGTCGCTGAGGCGGCCGTCATCCGACGGCACGACGGGGAGCGCCACGATCGACGTCGCGGCGGCACCGGCCACGCGGAGCGAATCGAGCACAGCGGATGCCGCGCTCACGGCCTGCTGGGCCGCGTCGAGCTCCGCCCGCGCCTCGTCGAGGGGGAGCTCAGCTGCTGCAGCCAACGCCTGCTCGGCATGGCTGCGGGCGGCGTCGGCCCGGAGGTTGTCGCGGTCGGCGCGGTCGGCGAGCGTGTCGAGATCGGAGTTGAGGTTGTTCAGGCGGTCAACGGTGGAGAGTTCGTCGAGGAGCGCCCCGTCAGCGCCCTCGCCGAAGAAGACGTCGATCGGGCTCACCCCTTGGCTCGGTGATCCGCTCGGCCGCATCGCCTGCACGAGCACCCGCGTTGAGGCCGCCGCCTCGGCTTCCGCAGCGGTCGCGACCTCGGCCAGGGCGGATGCCGTCACCATCTCGGCGTCGTACTGCGTCTTCACGAAGGTGTAGCGGTCCTCCGCCGTGCGGAGGGTCGCTCTGCTCTCACGGAGCGCGGCGGAGGCCTTCGACAGAGCGGCCGTCCGGCCGCTCGCCTCTAAACGGTCGGCGGAGAGCGACGAGAAGCCGAAGGTTCGCGCGGTCAACCGCGGCGTCCCGGTGACGCGAGGTCCGCCACGTTGCGGCGGAGTCACCGTCGGCGGGGCCTGCGTGGGGTTCGCGGTCGGCGTCGGACTCGCGCTCGGTGTCGGCGATGGCGTCGGTGTCGGACTCGGCGTCGGAGTGGGTGTGGCCGTGGGGCTCGGCGTCGGCGATGGCGTCGGGGTCGGCTCCGAGGTCGGCTCCGGCGATGGCGATGGCGAGGGTGAGGGCGACGGTGACGGTGACGGGGTGGGCGTGGGGCTCGGCGTCGGGGAGGGAGTCGGTGTCGGGCCGGGGGTCGGGCCCGGCGTGGTCGGGGGTT
>JBEVGZ010000291.1:0-4035 GCA_040511515.1 Microterricola sp. | reverse complement strand
TGTCGGGTTCGGGCTTGGCCACATCCACGTCGTCGGCATTCGTGGTGGCGTGGATGGCGTCCGCGACATGCAGCACCTCGAGCAGCAGCTGGAGTTCGTCGTCGGGCGCCGAGGTGGCCAGCACCACCGTGATTCCTTCGCCGGCCAGGGTGGTGAGCAGCTCCCGCGCCTGGGGAAACGCCCGCAACCGCGGCGCGAGCTCCCGGTAGTGGCGGGCGTGCAGGCTCTTCGCCTCGTCGAGCCAGTCCGCCGGTTTCTCGCCCACGAGGGAGGTAAGAAGCTGCCCGGCATCCTGGCCGATGGAAGCGTGGATGCGCCACGCGTCGACGTCGGTGTGCAGGTGCTGGAAGGCCCGCTGCCAGGCGTCGACGTGCAGGTAGTTCGAGTCGACCAGGGTGCCGTCGATGTCGAACAACACCGCTCGTGGCGCGCTCACGGTGCCCGCCGGCCGGCCGGAGCCGGCGTGCTCTGCGCGAGCAGCCGCGGCCGGAGCTCGCTCTCGAAGAAGTCGAAGAAGCCGTCGGGGTCGTCGCCGGCGTTCATGAGGGCGATGTGGTCGAAACCGGCGTCGGTGAACTGGCCGATCACCTCGAGGTGGCGCTCCACGTCAGGCCCGCAGGCGTACTGCTGCCGGATGTCTTCCTGGCGCACGGTGCCGGCGGCGGCCTCGAAGTTCACCGGGTTGGGAAGTTCGGCCATCACCTTCCAGCCGGTCACCGACCAGGCATTCGTGGAGTGCGCCGCCCGAACCGCGGCCTCCTCTGTGGGCGCCCAGGCCAGCGGAGCCTCGCAGTAGAGCGGCCCCGTGCCGCCGGCCTCGTGGTAGCCGGTGACCAGATCGCGGTCGGGTTCGACCGCGAAGAGACCGTCGCCGTGCTTGGCCGCGAGGGCGATGGAATCCGGGCCGCTGACGGCGATGGCCAGGGGTGGCGGCTGGGCGGGCAGGTCGAAGATGCGGGCGTCTTCGAGCTTGAGGTAGGCGCCGTCGTAGTTCTGGTAGCCGCCCTCGAAGAGCAGGCGGATGATCTCGAGCGCTTCATTGAACATGCGGTGCCGCTCGTGCACGCCGGGAAAGCCGCGCCCGACGATGTGTTCGTTGAGCCGCTCGCCCGAGCCGAGGCCGAGGGTGAACCGGCCGTCTGAGATCAGCGCGAGGGTGGCGGCGGCCTGGGCGACGATGGCGGGGTGGTACCGCACGCTCGGGCACGTGACCCCGGTCGCGAGGCCCAGCGTGGTGGTCTTTGCGGCAATCGCCCCGAGCACCGACCAGACGAACGAAGAGTGCCCCTGCGCCTCGACCCACGGATGGAAGTGGTCGCTCATCTCCACGAAGTCGAAGCCGGCCTGTTCGGCGCGCACGGCCTGGCGAATGAGTTCTTGCGGGCCGAATCCCTCGGCCACGAGCTTGTATCCGATTTTCATGCTTCGACTGGTCATGCTTCGACGCTACGGATGCCGCCGCAGACAAGATAGCGGTTGCGCACGACCGGTGAACGGGCCAAAATAGCCGCTCGCTCCAGCCCCTGTCCGATCCGGCAGCAGGGTACTCTGTGGCGCATGTCATTGATGTGGGAAGAAGTCGTCGTTGATTGCCTCGAGCCTCAGTCGCTCGGCCTGTGGTGGCGGGACGCGCTGGGCTGGGTCGTCGTCGGGCAGAGCGATGATGAAGTGGAGATCGCGCCGGCAGAGGGCGCGCATCCGACCGTGCTCTTCGCGAGAGTGATCGAGGTCAAGAAGGTGAAGAATCGCTTGCACCTCGACTTCGTGCCCGACGATCAGGACGCCGAAGTCGAGCGTCTGCTGGGGATGGGCGCCTCCCGGGCGGACATCGGCCAGCACGACACTCCCTGGGTGGTGCTCGCCGACCCGGAGGGCAACGAATTCTGCGTGCTCACCGCTCGCTGACCCGCCGGGCGGTCATCAGCGTCACGCTTGAGACCAGGCCCTTGAGACCAGGCCGATCAGCTGAGCTTGAGACGGTCGGCGAGGATATCCTCCGCCACCTGATCCACCGAAGCTCCACTCGAGTGCGCATATTCCAGGATCCGCTCCAGCGCTTCGTCGGCGCTGCAGGACGTTTGCGCGATGACCGTTCCAGTGGCCTGGTGCACCTCCCAGCCGACGGCCATCCTGGTGCGTGTATGGTCTTCGACGCCCATAGACCCGCTCTTTTCCGCTTCGTGCTCAGCGAAGCCCAAATTCCATTGTCTGGCTGGGCCGGGATGCGGTCAAGATCGGCATGTAGACCGGCTCAGAAGCGAAGGTCGCGGGCGACGAGTTGTTGGGCCACCAGTCGTAGTGCGGTCTGGTTGGAGCGGGCGTGCTCGCGGATGAGCGCGAAGGCCGCTTCGATCGACACGTTGGCGGTCTCAGCGACCACGCCCTTCGCTTGCTCGATGATGATCCGGCTCGAGAGTGCGTGCTGCAACTGGTCGCGGAGTGTCGAGGCGTCCCGAATGGTGCGCTCCTGCAGGATCCCGATGGTCGCGACGTCGGCCAGGGCCTGCGCGGCCCGGATGTCGCGCTGATTGAGCTCCCCCCGCTCGTTCCGCATCAGGTTCAGGGTGCCGATCGTCGTTTCTCGAAGCCGAAGCGGAATGGCGTAGACCGAGTGGATGCCCTGCGCCAGGGCGGTGGCGCAGAAGTCGGGCCAGCGGGACGGGTCAACATCGATGTCGGGCACTGACACGATGGCGCGGGTGTGGAAGCACTCCAGGCAGGGCCCGGCGTCGGCGTCGAGCTGCATCATTTCGACCAGGGTGTTCGCTTCGCTCGTGGAGGCGACCACCTCCAGCCTTCCGGCGGCATTCTCCAGCAGGATTCCCGCGGAGTCGACATCGAGGAGATCGTGGCAGTTCTCCACCAGCAGCTGGAGTAGATCGAGCACGTCATATCCGGCCACAAGGGTGTCCGCGAGCGTGGCGAACGCGTCGAAGAGATGTTCCAGCCGCACGGTCTCGTTCACGAGTTGCCCTCCCCAGATTCTGCGAGAGCAGTGAACCGAATCCGCCGATCGATGACGTCCTGCGCGACGTCGAGCATTGAACGGTTCTCGGCATAGGCCCTGGCCCGGATGATCAGGTGCGCGTCCTCCGCGGTCGTGCCGAGCTGGGCAAGGACCATGCCCGTTGCCTGGTGGATCACCCGCCGGGAGAATGTCGTGGGCGGACCGGGAGCGTCGTCATCGGTGATGACGTGGCGCAGAAGGATCCGGCTCACAATTTCGGAGAGTGCCAGTGTTTGCCGCTGTTGCTTGAGGGACAGCGAAACGGGTTCGACCGAGTACAGATCGACGGCACCGATCTCGAGGGGTCCGAACAGCAGAGGAAAAGCGAAGATCGCCCCGATGTCCTCGTCCTGGATCGCCTCCAGGAATGCCGGCCACGACGCGCTGCTTCCGGCGGACAAGTCGGGTTCGAGCACCGGCCGCCGGTTCAGCACGGCGTCCCAACACGGGCCTTCGCCGAGGTCGAACTGTAACTCGTCCACCCGCCCGGCCCGGGCATCCGTTGCGGAGATCGTCTCGGCGCCGAGGAAAGATCCGAACGTCGAGATCGAGGCCCCAGAGACGGGAAGAAAGCGCACGAAAGGTCGGGCGAGTTCGGAGATTTGCCCGGCGCTCTGCGTCAGGGCGTCCGACGCCACCTGAAACGAATCCTTGGACATTTCTGTCATCTCCTCTCGCTTTCTGGGCACAATACGCGGCCGGGAGGCCGTGCGCCAACCGATTGGCAGGCGCTGCTAGGGTTCTGTCAGAAACAGGCGGGACACCGGCTGACCGCAGCCGAATCCGTTCCCGCTGGCGACGAAGGGAATCTCCATGAAGGCATCCGCAGAGCTCGGCAGTAACCTGCAGTCGGTCCTGGTCGACCTGATCGAGCTCCACATTCAGGGCAAGCAGGCGCACTGGAGCGTCGTTGGCAAGAACTTCCGCGACCTGCACCTGCAGCTCGACGAGATCATCGACGATGCCCGGCTCTTCTCCGACGATCTGGCCGAGCGGATGCGCGCGCTCGACGCCCTGCCCGACGGCCG
>JBEVGZ010000290.1:0-9958 GCA_040511515.1 Microterricola sp. | reverse complement strand
GCCGTCTCGGCGGAGGAGACGGCGATGTCGGCGAGCTGGGTCGCGGTCGGGTCGGGGATGACGGCGCAGTCGCCGTAGACGAGAACGCGGTCGGCCAGCGACATCAGGAACACGCTGGAGACGACCGACACGTCCGGCCGCGTCTTGATGATCTCGAATGCCGGGCGGATCGTGTGCGCCGTGGTGTGCGCAGCGCCGGAGACCATGCCGTCGGCGAGCCCCATGTGCACCATCATCGTGCCGAAGTACGAGACGTCGGTGACGGTGTCGCGAGCCTGGTCGAGCGAGATGCCCTTGTGCGCGCGCAGCCGGGCATATTCCTCGGCGAACTTGAAGCGCAGCACGTCGTCGAATGGGCTGACGATCTCGGCGGCCGAGATGTCGAGCCCGAGTTCGATGGCGCGGGAGCGCACCTCGAACGGCTCACCGAGGATCGTCAGCCTGGCGATGCCGCGGGACAGCACGGTTGCGGCGGCGCGGAGCACGCGGTCGTCGCTGCCCTCCGGCAGCACGATGTGACGGCGGGCAGCGCGGGCCTGCTCGATCAGGCCGTACTCGAACATGAGCGGCGTGACGGCGGTGGAGCGGCTGAGGTTGAGCAGTCCGAGCAGCGCCTCGACATCCACGTGCTTCTCGAACAGCCCGAGTGCGGTGTCGCGCTTGCGGCTGGAGTCGGCGGCCAGACGGCCGCGGGTGCGGGTGATGCGCAGCGCGGTGTCGTAGCTGCCGAGCTCGGTGCTGATGATCGGCAGCGGCGAGCGCACACCGTTGAGCAGGCGTTGGATCGGCTCCGGCAGCTCGAAGCCGCCGTTCAGCACGATGCCGGCAAGGCTCGGGAAGGTTCCTGACGCGTTCGCCAGCAGCACGGCGAGCAGCACCTCTGTGCGGTCGGCGGGGACGACGACGACAGCGCCCTCGAGCAGGCGCGGCAGCACGTTGGTCATCGACATCGCGGCCACGACGACGGCGAGTGCCTCGCGGCTGAGCAGCTCCGGGTCGCCGGCCAGCAGGCTGCCACCGGTCGCCTCCATGATGCTCTGCATGGTCGGTGCGACCAGTACGGCGTCCTCGGGAATCGCCCAGACCGGCGTCGACTCGGCCTGCTGCTCCGCGCCCTCGCTCCCGTGGGCACGCAGCACACCGGATGCCGGCAGCGCGGCCCGCACGGCCGCAACCGTCTCGGGCAGCTGGCCGGGGTCTGCCCGGTTCACGACGATGGCCAGCAGCGAGGCGTGGGCGCTCCGCAGCTCGACGAGGGCCATCTCGGCCAGGTCACCGAGCTCGGCCGCGGTGCGCGGATCGGACTGCCCCAGCCGCTCGCCCTGCACCTGTGCCGCACGCCCGCCGAGCGCCAGGAGCACCGGGGCGCCGAGGTTCGCGGCGATGCGGGCGTTGAAGCTGAGTTCGGTCGGGCTGCCGACATCGGTGTAGTCGGAGCCGACGATGACGACGGCGTCGCTGGCGGCCTCGACGGCCTTGTAGCGCTCGACGATGCGGGCGAGCGCGGCATCCGGATCGCTGTGCACATCGTCGTAGGTCACGCCGATGCAGGTGGAGTAGGGAAGCTCGGCCGTCGCCGATTCAAGCAGCAGGTTCAGCACGTAGTCGGGTTCGACCGTGGAGCGCGCGATGGGCCGGAACACCGCGATGCGCGCGGCCGTGTGGGTGAGCGTCTCCAGTACGCCGAGCGCGATGGTGGACTTGCCGGTGTTCCCCTCGACGGAGGAGATGTAGATGCTGTGTGCCATGACCTGAGATTCGTTCGCCGCGAGTGGTGACCGACTCGGGCTCCTGCGCGATCGGCCACTGTCTACTCTGCCACGAATGCGGAAGCGCCGAGCGGCGTCAGCGGCCCCGCACCCGCTCGATCAACGGCTGGGTGCGGTACGGCATCATGTGCTTCATCGCCAGCACCGTCGAGGTGCGCTCGATGCCGGGGGTGCTCAGCACGAGGTCCGCGACGCGGTACAGGTCGTCCGCGTCGGCCGCGGCCACCCGGATCAGCAGATCCCAGTCGCCGGAGACGCCGAACACCTCGACCACCTCGGGGATCCTGGCGAGGCTCTCCGGCAGCTGCGAGAGCTTCTGCTGCGTGACGTGGGCGAAGATGAACGCCGTGAGCGGCAGCCCGACGGATGCCGGATCCACCCGGCGCAGCGGGTCGGCGAGCACCTCCGACTCCAGCCGGTTCAACCTGCTGTGCACGGTGCTGCGGGCCAGCCCGGTCGTCTCGGCGAGCGCTACGGCCGTGGACCTCGGGTGTTCGGCGAGCGCCAGCAGCAGCGCGGCATCCGTCGAATCGATCACGCGATCAGTCATTGTGTCTGGCTCCGCTCCCCTGCATGGCACCCCATTGCGACATTCTGACTGAAATCTAGTGCATCTGTTGTCCATTGTGAATGAACATCGGACGATTGACACTGCAATTCAGTGCAGACGAAGGAGTCACCGTGTCAGTCACCATCAGCCAGAGCGCGTCGCCGACCCAGGGGGCGCCGGGCGTCGAGCGCGATGCGGTGCTCAGCGCGATCGAGCAGCGTGTGCTCTGGTTGTCGACGGCGAGCATCCACCATGCCAACCACGTGCGCCCGAACCCGCTCGGGCTGAAGGTCGGCGGCCACCAGGCCTCCTGCGCGTCGATGGTGACGCTCATGACCCAGCTCTGGTTCGAGCAGCTCCGCTCGGGTGACAGGGTCTCCGTCAAGCCCCACGCCTCCCCCGTGCTGCACGCCATCAACGCCATCCTCGGCGAGCTCGACCCGGCCGCGCTGGCCGGACTGCGTGAGTTCGGCGGGCTGCAGAGCTACCCCAGCCGCACCAAGGATCCCGACCCCGTCGATTACTCGACCGGTTCCGTCGGCCTCGGCGCCACGGCGCCTCTCTGGGGCGCGCTCGCCCGCCGCTACGTCGATGACCACGGCGGCCGGGCCGGAACCGGCCGGCAGTACGCGCTGATCGGGGACGCCGAACTTGACGAGGGCGCGATCTGGGAGGCCATGGGCGACCCGGCCGTCGCCCACCTCGGCGAGCTTGTCTGGATCGTCGACTTCAATCGGCAGTCGCTCGACCGCGTTGTCCCGGCCGTCAGTGTCACGAAACTCTCGGCCATGTTCGAGGCCGCCGGCTGGCAGGTCCTCGTCGCCAAGTACGGCCGACTGCTCGATGCGCTCTTCGCACGACCGGGCGGTGAGCGCCTGCGCGCACGCATCGACACCATGACGAACCCCGAGTACCAGCGCCTGCTGCGCAGCTCGGACGAGCAGCTGGTTGATCGGATCTGCGCCGCCGGCTGGGAGGACCTGCGCGCGCTGCTCGGCGACGTCGCTCCGGCCGATCTGCGGGCAGCGGTCGGGAACCTGGGCGGGCACGACCATGACACGCTGCGCCAGGCTTTCGCCGCGATCGACGACGAGCGGCCGACGGTGATCTTCGCCTACACCGTCAAGGGCAGGAACCTGCCGATGGAGGGGCACCCGCAGAACCACTCCGCGCAGCTGAGCCCCGCCCAGTTCGAGCAGTACGCGGCATCCGCCGGCATGGACCCGAACGCGCCGTTCCAGCTGTTCGCAGCGGACACGGCCGAGGGCAGGCTCGCGGCGGAACGTGCGGCCGAGCTGCGCCGCGAACCCGTTCCGGCCGCAGGGGCCTTCACCCCGCCGAGCGACCTCGGCTGGGTGCCGCGCGGCACCAGCACCACCCAGGCTGCACTCGGCCGCACCCTGCTCGACCTCACCAGGCGGGCACCGGCCATCGCGGAGCGCGTGGTCACGGTGAGCCCCGATGTCAGCTCGAGCACGAATCTCGGCGGCTGGGTGAACAAGGCCAAGGTCTGGTCGGCCGCCCCCTCACGGGACTGGTTCGACGACGATCCCGAGACGATCCTGCACTGGGAGGAGAGCGCTCAGGGACGGCACATCGAACTCGGCATCGCCGAGACGAACCTCGTCGGTCTGCTCGGCGAGCTCGGCGCGACGTGGAGCCGCTGGGGCTTCCCGCTGGTCCCGATCGGCGTCGTCTACGACCCGTTCATCGCCCGCGCCCTCGAACCGTGGACCTTCGGCATGTACGCCGGCGGCCAGTCGATCCTGGTCGGAACGCCATCCGGCGTGACGCTGGCCGCCGAGGGTGGCGCCCACCAGTCGCTGCTCACCCCGGCCATCGGGTTGCAGCAGCCCGGGCTGCTGAGCTACGAGCCGGCCTTCGCCCTCGAGGTCGAGTGGATGCTGCTTGAGTGCATCCGGCGCATCGGCGTGCCCGGTGGCACCTCCGCCTACCTCCGCCTCTCCACCCGGCCGGTGCAGCAGGATCTGGCGGCCGTGCCTGCCCTGCCCGAGGCCAGGGAGCTCCGCCGCCGCCAGGTGCTCGCCGGCGGCTACCTGCTGCGCTCCCCGAGCACCGATCGGCCTCCGCACGCCACCATCGCGGCGATGGGCGCGCTCGTGCCCGAGGCCATCGCCGCCAGGGACACCCTCGCCGAGGCTGGCGTGCACGTCGACGTCGTCTGCGTCACCAACGCCGGGCTGCTCTTCGAGGCGCTGCAGGCCAGGACCGGGCAGGGCACGGCTGAGGCTGGCGGCGCGGATGCCGGCGAGTGGATCCTGCGCGACATCCTGCCGACGCACCGCGCGGCGCCGCTCGTGACCGTGCTCGACGGACACCCGCACACCCTCTCGTTCCTGGCGGGCGTGAACGGCGTGCCGTCTGCGCACCTGGGTGTCTCCACGCTCGGGCAGTCCGGTGACCTGGAGAGCGTGTACCGCTACCACGGCATCGACGCGGCCTCCATCGTCAGGGCCGTGCTGCGCGGCATCGCCCAGGGCTGACCGCCCAGGGCCGACAACCCAGGCAGACAACGCAGGGCCGACCGCCCAACGCGAAACTGGCCGCCACCCCGAGGGGTGGCGGCCAGTTTTTTGTCCGTTGCCGGCGTCAGCCCTTGACGGCGCCGGCGGTCAGCCCCTGGACGATGTAGCGGCTGGCGAAGGCGAACAACACCATCGTCGGAACGATCGTCAGCACGGCGGCTGCCGACATGGAACCCCAGTCGATCGTGAAGCTGGAGATGAAGCCGTTCAGCGCGGTTGGGATCGTCTTGTTCTCGTCCTTGTTCATCAGCGTGACGGAGAGGAACAGTTCGTTCCAGCAGTTCACGAAGTTGAAGATGAACGCGGCGATGATGCCGGGCTTCATCACGGGAACGATCACCCGGAACAGCGCGCCGAAGCGTGAGCAGCCGTCGATCATCGCGGCCTCTTCGAGCGCATCGGGGATGTTCGCGAAGAATCCGCGCAGCATGATCGTGCTGAACGGGATGCAGACGGCGACATAGATGAGCATGAGGCCGAAGCGGTTGTCGACCAGCTTCAGCTGCACCATCATCAGGTAGAGCGGTCCGAGCGCGATGAACGCCGGGATCATCTGCGTCACCAGGAAGGCCATCAGCACGGCCGTCTTGGTTCGGAACTCGAAGCGCGCCAGCACATAGGCGGAGAGCATCGCGATGAGCGTCGCGACGGTGGCGGCCACTGTCGAGACGAGCAGGCTGTTCACGACGTAGGTGGCGAAGTTCGACTTCTCGAACAGCGAGACGTAGTTCTCGAGCGAGAACTCCTCCGGCCAGTACGTCAGCGGGTAGCTGAAGATCGCGCCCGGGGTCTTGAACGAGGTGATCAGGATCCAGTACAGCGGGAACAGCGAGATGATCAGCCACAACCCGAGGAAGGCGATTCTGACGGTCTTCGCCGCCGGTAGTTCTCGGTTGATCATGACCGTGCCCCCTTCTTCTCACGAATGGCCATCAGGTAGAACGCGGAGAACACCAACAGGATCACCATGACGATGAGGCCGAGGGCCGAGGCCTGCCCGTAGTCGCCGCGCTGGGTGATCGAGATCATCCAGGTGGTGATGATGTGGGTCTGGTTGGCCGGTCCGCCGCCGGTCATCGCCCAGATGATGTCGGGGAAGTTGAAGATCCAGATCACGCGGAGCAGCACGGTCAGGGCCAGCGTCGTGCTGATGTACGGGATGGTGATGCTGAACAGGGTGCGGACCTTGCCCGATCCGTCGAGCGCCGCCGCCTCGTACACCTCGTCCGGCACCGACTGCAGCGCGGCGAGGATCATGATGGCGAAGAAGGTGACGCCGTACCAGGTGTTGGCGATGATCACGGCGGTCATGGCCGTTCCGGGTTCCGCCAGCCACGGGATGGCCGTGTCGATCAGCCCGGCCTTCATCAGCAGGTCGTTGATCACGCCGAACTCACCGTTGAACATCCAGCGGAACAGGATGCCGATGAGGAATCCGGAGATCGCCCACGGGAAGAAGATGAGGGCCTGGTAGACGCCGCGGAAGACGAACTTGCGGCGCAGCCAGAGCGCCAGAGCGAATCCGATGATGAACTGCGGAATGATCGAGGCCACGACCCAGAGCACCGAGTTGCCGAGGATCACGTAGAAGTTGGGGTCGGCGAAGATCTTCTGGAAGTTGCCCAGCCCCACCCAGTCGGTGTTCGACAGGTCGTTCAGGTTCCAGTTGCGGAAGGCCATCTGCGAGCCGGCGAGCATCGGGTAGTAGGTGAACACGGCCACGAAGATGATCGCCGGGAGCATGAATGCGAGGATGACCAGCCCGCGCCGCGTGCTGAACGCGCGGCGGCGGGTGGACTTGTGCGGAGCCGCGCTGGGGGCGCCCGCCCGTGTGGACGGGCGCCCTGTCGCGGTCGTGGTGTGACCAGCCATGGTGGTTTCTACTCAGCCGCCCACTTCTCGGTCCAGTAGGAGTCCCAACTGGCGAGAAGTTCCTCGTTCGTCATCTGGCCGATCAGCACCTGCTGCAGTTCGGAGTCGGCCTTGTCCGCCCACTCGGTGAACCAGGCGACGCCACGCGGCTGCTCGGCGGTGATGTACACCTCCGGGTTCTCGTTCATGTAGAGGTAGCTCTCCCACGCGCCGGTCTTGTAGAACGGGTCGTCGGCTGCTCCGGTGAGGATCGGGACCAGGCTGTTCGTCTGGGTGAACTCGATCGATGCATCACCCGAGTTGAGGAACTGGATCAGCTTGGCCGCTTCGGCCTTGTGCTCGCTGGCTTCCGCCGTTCCCCAGCCGGCCGTCGCGAGCGGCTGGATGGCCTGCCCGCCGGGTCCGACGAGCATCGGCGCGGTCGTCCACTGCTCCGGCGTGATGGCCTTCGACTCGTTGACGGCCGCGATGACCTCGGGGTCCTGCAGCAGGAAGCCGGTGGACCCGTTCGTGAAGCCCTCGACCATCTCGGGGTAGCCCCACGCGACGGATGACGGCGGAGAAGCCTGCTTGAACAGCGTCAGGTACGTGTCCATCGCCTCGAGCGCCTCCGGCGCGGAGAAGATCGAGTCGCCGTTCTTCAGCTTGTACGCGTTGGTGACGTCGATGTCACCGGCGACGTAGGCCGAGATCGCGAGAACGGCGTTGGTGTAACCGTTCTTGCCGCCGCGGAAGGCGTAGCCGTACTGGTTGGCTGCCGGGTCCTGGATGGCGGTTGCCTGCTCCACGAGGTCGTCCCAGCTGAGCGGGGCGCCGTCGAAGCCGGCATCCTCGACCATGTCGGTGCGGTAGAACAGGCTGATGCCGTAGAAGCCGTACGGCACGAAGTACATCTTGCCGCCGGCGGTTGCCACGTTCTGGGCGTTGCTGGTGAGCGAGTCCCACCCTTCCCAGCCCTCGAACTCCGTCGTCATGTCGCTGAGCCAGCCGTTGGCCGAGAACGGGCCGACGGTCAGGTCGCGCACCTCGAGCACGTCGACGCCGGAACCCGACTGCAGCATCTGCTGGATCTTCTGGTCGGCCTGGTCGGTGGGCGGCGAGATCAGCTCGACGCTGATGTCGGGGTTCTGCGCTTCAAACTCGCCGATGAGCTTGTCGAGCAGTTCGGTGCGTGCGGGGCTTGTCAGGCTCTCAACCATCTGGAGCGTGACCTGTCCATCGCCTGCAGGGGCTGAGCAGCCGCTGAGCGCAAGAGCAGTCACCAGGCCGAAGCCCAGACCGGCAAGAAGTTTCCGTTTCGTCATGTCTCCTCGTTTCGTTGTGCGTGCTGTGGTCCGTGATGTGTGCAGGGAATGTGGACGCGTGAGCTCAGCGCTCGGCATCACGTGCCCAATCGCAGAGCGTCGGAACCATACGCTCAACGAAGTCTTCGAACTCGGCTGCCGTGTTGTACACGTGAGTGGAGAGCCGGAAGTATCCGACCCCGCCGAAGCTGGTGAATGCGCCCTCCACGTTGAACTCGCTGACGACCCGGTTGCGCAGGGCGTCGGCGCTCGGGTGTGATTCGGCCAGCCCGTCCGGCAGACGAATGAGGCGCAGCGCGCTGACCGGGGAGCCGACATCGACGCGGTGGTCCCGCCCCGTGCGCTCCGTGAACGCGGCGGCCACGAGGTCCTCGGCGTAGTCGGCGAGCCCGGTCATGTACCGGCGTGCCTCGCCCCAGCCCCAGGTGTCCTCAATGAAAGCGGTCGAGGTCGGCGCGGCCAGGTAGCTGGTGAGGTCGAGCGTGCCCTGGGTGTCGAAGCGCTCGGGGAACTCGAGCGGAGCGCCCCAGGAGTCGACCAGAGGGTAGAGCTCAGAGCTCAATTCGGTCGGCGCGAGGAGCACCGCCGTGCCGCGGGGAGCGCAGGCGAACTTGTGCAGGTTGCCGATCCAGAAGTCGCAGTCGACGCCATCGAGCGGGTTGTCGTAGAGCCCCGGCACGTGCGCGCCGTCGACCAGGGTGACGATTCCGCGCTCCCGTGCGGATGCCGAGATCTCGGCAACCGGCATGAAGCGCGCCGTCGCCGAGGTGATGTGGTCGATCACGATCAGGCGCGTCTTGTCCGAGCAGACCGCCATGACGGCGTCGTGCGCCTCGGCCGGCGTCGCGTCGAGCGGAACGTGGGCGGTGCGAACGGTTCCACCGTAGCGGCGGGCCATCCGCTCGGCCCCCATCGTGACGGCACCGTAGCCGTGATCGGTGACGACGATCTCCGCGCCGTGCTCCATCGCCAGGCTCGAGTAGACGACCGTGGCTCCGGCGCTGGCGTTCGGAACGATGGCAGTGTGCTCGGCCGGAGCGCCGACGAAGGCGGCGATCTCGCGACGAACTGCGCCGATCCGCTCCGGCAGGAAGGAGAACCACGCGACGGGGTCGGCGTCCATCTCGGCGCGCAGCGCGTTCTGGTGCTGCTGAGCGACACGGGGCACCGCACCGAAGGAACCATGGTTGATGTGCAGTGCGCTGTCGGAGAGCGTCCACGCCTCGGCGGCAGGCGCGCCGCCCGGCAGAGTGAGCGGGCTCGGGGCAAGCGCGGCGGTGGTCCTGCCTGGCGCGTTCGTCGAGGTCATCGTGGTGTCACATCCTTGTGTGTTGCGAGAGTTGATCAGCCCCGTGGTCGATACCCATCCACAAGTTATTAGATGACTTGTGGATAAACCTCGATCAACTGCGGGCTAAGTGGAGCATATACATGAAGTCGTCAGATAACTACCCACTCATCAGATCACTTTCTGGCCTTATGCTGATCGGAACGCAACTCGCCGGCTGCCGAACGCACCACACGCACAAGGAGGCGCACCATCAGCGCTATAGACAACGCCTTCCACGGCCTGCGGCAGATGATCGCCTCCGGCGAGCTGCAGCCCGGTCAGCAGTTCCCCTCTGAAGCACAGCTCTGCGATCGCCTCCAGGTCTCCCGGGGCTCGCTGCGGGAGGCGGTGCGCATGCTGGGTGCACTCGGTGTGATCGAGTCACGACACGGTTCCGGCACCTACGTGTCTGCGCTGGAGCCGGCGAACATCATCGGCGCCCTCGGGCTCACCGTCGGCCTGATGCCCCTCGAGGGGCTGATCGACATGTTCGAGTCGCGGCGCGTGCTCGAATCGCATGCGACCGCGCAGGCCGCGGCGAACATGACGGATGCCGCGGCGGAGGAACTCAGCGCGATCCTCGACGC
>JBEVGZ010000289.1:0-4676 GCA_040511515.1 Microterricola sp. | reverse complement strand
GCCTCGTAGGAGATGCCGGTGCCGGTGCCGACCGCGAACGGCCAGAACCAGATGTTCATGAGCAGGCCGAAGACGTACGCGGCGACCACGCCGTAGCCGGCGAGCATCGCGATCTCCAGCCGCGCCGCGCGTCTGGCTGCGCGGGCGGCAACGGAGGCAGCCGACGCGTCGGATGCCTCCGCGCCGCGTGGGAGTCGCGGGCGGATCCGCGGCAGCAGGCCCGCCCCGGCCGCGACCCACGCGCAGCCGAACATCTGGAACGCCGTCCACGGGCCGAGCCCGCCCCAGAGCAGCGAGGACACGGCGATCGTGAGCAGTCCGAGCAGGAAGCCGAAGCGGGCGCCGTATGCCCGACCGGCGAGAATCAGCAGGATGAACACGGCCTCGATGCCGCCGACACCGGCGCCGGCGATGCGGATTCCGGCGCCGATCGCGGCCAGCACCCCGAGCAGGGCCACCGCCTTCGCGGAGTGCATGTCGCGGTCGAGAGCCAGTGCGAGTGCGACGATCACGGCGGGCACCAGCGCCATGGCCACGATGGGCGTCGCGGCCTGGGCGTCGCTCGGCACGGCGCTGGCGAGCAGCGGCCACGTGAAACCGGCGAGGGCCACGAGGCTTCCGACGGTCAGCGCGAGCGGGGCGAGCAACGGGCGTGCGGCGTTCATCGCGTCACCTCGGCGGGGGAGCGCGTTCCGTCGTCGAGACTGCCACCGGCCAGAGTCAACGTGCGCCCCGTGTAGCGCCGTGCGAACTCCGCATCGTGGGTCGCGATCAGCACCGCGCGGTCACCGGATGCCGTCGCGGTCCGCAGCGCCGAACCGACGAGTGCCCGGCTCCGCTCGTCGAGTCCGCGCGACGGCTCGTCGACGAGGAGGAGCGCAGGCGCCGGTGCCAGCTGGATCGCCAACGCCAGGCACAGCTGCTGCCCGGCCGAGAGATCGCGCGGGTGCTGCAGCAGCAGCTCGTCGAGCTCGCGGTCGCCGCCGAGCAGGTCTGCGAAGGTCTCGGCCGTCGGCCGTTCGGGGCGGTCGACGCGGTCGGCGCGCAGACACTCCGCCGCAACGGTGGTGTGGAAGAACAGCTCGTCGACGCGCTCCGGCACCAGCGCAACGTGGCTCCGGCGGGCGCGAGCGGGCAGCGCCGCCACGTCGTCACCCCGCACGAACACGTGGCCGGCGGCATCCGGCATCGCCATCGCCAGGAGCAGGCTGGACTTGCCCGCTCCGTTGCGACCGGCCAGCGCCACAAGCTCGCCCGTGCCGATGGAGAGTCGTGCATCGCGCACGACGGCGGTGGCGCCGTGGCTCACGGTGAGTCCGCGCAGCTCGGCGAGCGGATGCCGCGCCGCCCCGCTCACGAGCACGGGTGGCGCGGCGCGTTCGGTGGGTGCCGGCTCCGGCGGCTGGGCGGAGACGATCGCCCGGCCACCACCCAGGGTGAGCCAACGGTCGGCGAACGGTGCCAGCGGGGCGCTGTGGTGCTCGGCGACGAGCACAGCCAGGCCGTGCTCGTGCGCCAGCGCGTCGAGTGCGCGGCACACCGTGTCGCGGGCGGCATCGTCGAGTTCGGCGAGCGGTTCGTCGACGAGCAGCAGCGCAGGTCGACCGCTGACGGCGGCGGCGATGGCGACGAGGGTCGCCTCGCCGGTGGAGAGCGCGGCGATGTCGCGGCCCAGCAGGCCGTCGATGCCAAGTGACCGCGCTGTTTCGGTGACGCGCTCGGCCACGATCCCCGCTGGAAGTCCGCGCACCGCGAGGGCGAAACCGATCTCCTCCCGCACGGTCTGGGCGGCGAAGCCGATGCGCACGTTCTGCGCGACGGAGCCGACGATCGCGGCGGTGTCTCGCGGGGGCGTCGCGGCGCGGTCGACGCCGGCGACGAGGATGCGGCCGCGCTGGCGGCCACCGTCGAAGTGCTGGAAGAGGCCGTCAATGGAGCGGAGCAGGCTCGATTTGCCGGATCCGGTCGGGCCGGTCAGCACGGTGAGCGTGCCGGCATCCAGTGTCAGGGTCAGCGAGCCGAGGATCTCGGCGCCGTCGTGGCCAAGGGCGGCATCCGTCATCGCCACCAGCGGTTGCGTGGCATCGGCGACGGCCGGGTGCGTCGAGGCGAAGCCGCGCACCTCCATGGAGGCGGCGAGCCCGAGGGCGCGCTCGATCGTCTGCTCGAACACCGGAACGAGCAGGGCGGCGGCGCCGCGTTCGCCACGCAGGGCCGCGGCCCGGCGCACGCGGCGCACCGCGTGGGCGAGGGCGGGAGCGGTCGACCACGCGATCACGAGGGAGCGGCTGATCGCGCGCAGCGGGCCGCGGGTCGAACCGCGCACGAAGAGGCGCTGCAGGTCGACGACCGCGCTGAGCAGGCCGAAGGCCAGGATGACGGCGGCGAAGGGCAGGGCGCTGACGGCGGCGTTCCAGATACCACCGGTCGTCACCGGGCCGAACAGGCTCACATGGGCGAACGGCCCGGCGAGCGGGATGCTGGGCAGATCCAGCAGCACGATGCCGCCGCCGGACGCACCGCCGAAGACGACGCGGTAGACCACGCGGGTCGCCACGAACACGGCGGCGACGATCGCCGCCGTGCGCAGCGAAGCCGCGTGGAATCGCATCTAGTCGTCCGTGGGCGGCTGGGGCTCGGTTCCGGTGCCCGTGGTGTAGACGAGGCCGATGCTCTGGCCGGGCTCGGCCTTGAGGGTCTCGAGCCCCTCCATGGCGAAGCCCCACTCGGCGTCGGCGGCCGGCTTCACCCAGAGGGCCCAGAATGCGTAGGCGGGCGACATCGAGCTGCAGGGTTCGATGAACGGCTCCTGGCCGTCGACGGTCACCGTCTCGTCGGCAGCGGGGCGGCCATCGACGCGGCAGACGACCGCGTCGCCGTAGTCGGCGTTGCCCTCCGTTGTGATGCCGGCGGAGGCGATGGCCTCGCTGGCAAGGAGCTCCTCGTCGCTGTCGACGCAGACGTCGACAGTTGGGGCGTCGAGGATGCCGAAGTCGGCGACGACGGCGATGCCGGCGCAGCCGTCATCCGTTGCCGCCGCGGCATCGGTGCTTGTGCTCGTCTCGACGGGCTCAGGGGTTGACGTGGGGGAGCCGGCGGTACAGCCGCTCAGCAGCAGCGCGCCGAGGACGGCCGCGGTCAGGAGGGGGAGCTTCATGGCATCCAGCGTAGCGAGCGCGGCCGCGTCGTCCCGCCGCATGACGGTGCGTGAAGCCGGAGTGCAGTGGCGGGCGTGTCGCGTGCTCGCGGTCACTGTCTGGTTGCGAGCGTGCTGGCCGCATCACCCGGCGGGAGGCGTGCCGGCACCGTCGCTGGGCGGAGTCCCGCCGGGCCCGCCCGCGCCACCGCCCGGAGCCTGGCCGCCGCCTGGCGCCGATCCCGCATCAGGTGTCGTGCCGGTGTCGACGCGCACCGTCAGCGAGACCTGGTAGCCGGAGTCCGCGTCGCCGGTCACGGTCGCCAGCTGCTGCGCTCCGCCGTCGTCGCCGAACACGTTGTCGGAGGCGAGGCTGAGCTGGGCGAGATTCGCGGCGGATCCCGCGTACTCCGAGCGTGCGTACACGGTGTCGGAGACATCCTGCGGCAGCGCGAGCTGCGAGGTCGCGATGGCGTTCGAGGAGTCGGTGATCGCATCGACGTCGGGGTAGACCTCGAAGTGCACATGCGGCCAGCGGCCGGGGTAGCAGGCCGGGAAGATCGACGTGAACGAGACCCGTCCCGCGCTGTCGGCCACCTGCACGCCGCGCAGGTAGGTCTCGTTCTCGAGGCCGGCCGAGTACATCGAGTATCCGCCGGCACTGTCGCAGTGCCAGACGTACACGGCGACGTCGGTGAACGAGGCGTCGTCCCCAGCCATGTCGAGAATCGTCAGGGTGAGCGCCATCGGCACACCGGTCGCGGTTGTGCCGCCGTCGAGGCTCGAACGGATGTCACTGCGCACGATGCCGGACTGCTCAAGCACATCAACGCCGTTCGAGCCGTCGCCGGGGTACGGGCCAGCGGTCTCGTCGGGGATCTCGCCGCCGGATGTCGCAGCAGAGGGGCCGTTCACCGGGGACGTGGGCGTGCAGGCGGCGAGAGCCACTGCGCCGACGCCGAGACCGACGATGGTGAGCATATTCCGCCGCGTCATCAGGGTGCGGATGTCGAACGCGACACCCTGGTCGACCACCTCCTCGTCCGCGCGATCGAGCAGACGGCCTTCGTATGCTGGGCCGTCCGGCGTGGTGTCGGGTTCTGGGATGCGGCTCATGGCGACCTCGTTCGGTTGTGGCGACCCGTTGCGGCTGTCGGCGATTTCTCCGAGCATGCGCCGCATCCACTTGTGCACGCAATGAACACGCTGGGAGAGCCCTATGAGCGGGCGCCCGCGCGCGGTTGCTGCGGTGTGCGGCATGCGCTCGGGGCTTCGCGGGCGTCGCTGCTCCTTCGTCGCTGCGCCGCTCGCTCGAGCCGGCGTTCAACTCGGTCGACGCCCATTCTCGCGCTGGCTTGAGGGAGCGCCAGCGACCGAAGCCCTGAGCGTCTGGCCGGACCGGCTCGCTCTGGTCTCGATACGGCCGCGGGCGGCCTACTCGACCAACGGGAGGGGCGGTGTGCGGCATGCGCTCGGGGCTTCGCGGGCGTCGCTGCTCCTTCGTCGCGGCGCCGCTCGCTCGAGCCGACGTGCAACACGG
>JBEVGZ010000288.1:0-3995 GCA_040511515.1 Microterricola sp. | reverse complement strand
GCGGCCGCGATGAACGAGGCGCGGGCGGCATCCGGCGAGCTCAGCTCGGCCGCCGCGGCCTCCTCCACCGTCTCGAGGGCGGTGAGCCGCTGGCCCATCCGCAGCCGTGCCATCATGCGCAGCTGCGGCAGGGCGCGGGCGCGGGCCTCCTCGAGCGTCGGTGCGACCGAGGCGTTGAGCGTGAGGAACGACTGCGGCGCCGGGTGCCCATCGCTCGGCTGGTACTCGCCGCGGTAGATCCGCATGGCCGTCTCAAGCCCCTCGCCGCTGAAATGGTTCGCGAAGACATAGGGGAGGCCCAGACGAGCGGCGAGCCGGGCGGAGTACTCGCTCGAGCCGAGCAGCCAGATCGTCGGGGCACCGGATGCCGCCGGCGTCGCGTGCACGATGTACTCCTGCCCGCTGGTCAGCGAGAAGGAGGCGCCGCTCGGCTGCAACAGCGCCTGGATCTCGCCGATGTGTTCCGGGAAACGCTCGACATCGCTCGTCGCGCCGCTCTGCCGCAGCAGCGCGGAGATCACCGGGTCGCTGCCCGGTGCCCGGCCGAGACCGAGGTCGATGCGGCCCGGCGCGATCGCCTCGAGCGCCGCGAACTGCTCCGCCACGATCAGCGGCGCGTGATTCGGCAGCATGACACCGCCGGAGCCGACGCGGATCCGCTCGGTGCGGCTGGCGATCGCGGCGATCAGCACGGGCGGCGCGGTCGAGGCGACGGCCGGCATGTTGTGGTGTTCGGCCAGCCAGTAGCGCTCGTAGCCGAGCTCGTCGGCCGTCTGGGCGAGTGCGACGGATGCCGCGACGGCCTGCGCGCTGCTCTGCCCGGTGCGCACGGGCACCAGGTCGAGCACGGAGAGGCGGGGGGAGGGTGCGGTGGTGGGGGTGGACTCGGGGGCGCCGGCTGCAGAAGTCATCACAGTGGGGAACCCGCGAGGCCGCGCGACTATTCCGCAGGGCATGATCAGGCGATCGCATTCGGCATCCGTCCGGCGCGCGTACAGCCAAGCCCAAGTTCGAGCTGCCAGACTCGACGAGGCCGTTCGCGGCACTCCGAATTGCACCCACACGGAATCGAGAACTTTCCAGCATGAAAATGAACACACCGTTGCGCCGCATGGCGCCGCTGGCGCTCCTCGCCGCGAGCGCCCTCATTCTCACGGGATGCGCGGCTGGCAGCGACTCCGATTCAGATGCGACCGCGACACCGGCGGCAGACGGATGCACCGCGTACACCTCCGGCGACGAGAGCAAGTCGGTCACGGTCAGCGGTGACTTCGGCAAGGAGGTCACGGCCGAGTTCACGACCCCGTTCGAGGCGACCGAGCTGCAGCGCACGATCGTCGACAAGGGCGATGGCGATGTGACGGCCGCCGGTGACAGCGTCGACCTGCGCATCAACGTCTTCAAGGGCACCACCGGTGAGGCGGCCATCGCCGAAGACGCCACCTTCACGGTCGGCGACCCGCAGATCTTCCCGGCGTTCCTGGCCGGAATCGAGTGCGTGCCCGTCGGCTCGCGCGTCGTCACCACCATCCCCGCCGCCGACCTCTTCGGCGACGCCGGCAGCGAGGGCCTCGGCATCGCGGCCAACGAGAGCGTCGTCGTCGTGACCGACGTCACCAACATCGTTCCGCCGCTGACCGCTGAGGAGTGGACGGAGAACCCGCCGACCGTCAAGTTCAACGGCGAGGAGCCGCCCGTTCTGACGCTGCCGGAGGGTGAGCCGCGCACCGAGCTCCTCGTCGACGTGATCGAGGAGGGCGACGGCGCCGTCATCAAGAAGGGTGACACCGTCACCACGAATTACCAGGGCACCAACTGGAACACGGGCGAGATCTTCGACCAGAGCTACGGCAAGGAGCCGCTGGTTCTGCCGACCACGAGCGTCGTCGAGGGCTTCGGCTCCGCGCTCGTCGGCCAGAAGGTCGGCACCAAGCTCGTCGTCTCGATCCCGCCGGAGTACGGCTACGGCGTCGAGGGCAGCAGCGAGCACGAGCTCGCCGGCCAGACCCTCGTCTTCGTGATCGAGATCCTGGATGTCGAGTAGACACATCGCGTAGACACGTCGCGTAGACGTCGCGTCGCAGCCTGATCGCTGCCGCGCCAACACGGAAGGCCCGCTCGAGCGAGCGGGCCTTCCGGGTTTCCTCGCGGCGTCGCCGTGCGGCCGTGTCGAAGCGGCGCGGCGCGTGGGCCGGACCGGCTAGATCGCGGCGAGCTCGCCGAGCTTCGCGTGCAGCTCGGAGTCGCGCGGCTCCACCATGTGGGTGGCATCCGGGAACACGATCACGGGGATGTTGGTGCGGCCGCTGATGGCCTTGGCGCGGTCTGCACCCTCGATCTCGATCTCGAGGTCGACGTAGTCGTAGTCGACTCCGAGGGTGTCGAGCAGCGACTTGGAGCGGCGGCAGTCGCTGCACCAGGTCGCGCCGAACATCGTGATGCGGTCAAAGGTCTCGGCGGATGCGGAAGCGTCAGTCATGTCACCCATGCTAAAGCGCGAGGCTGGGCGATACGCTGGAGGCAGGCCGCCGGTGCGGCCGACACCGAAGTCGAAGACGAGTACGGCAGGGCAAGATGGCACGTCGCAGGCGCAAGGGATTCACGCCGTTCGACGATGAGGCGATCCCCAAGCGTGATGAGGTCTCCCTCGACGAGCAGATCGAGGAAGGCGTGATGCTGGCGGAGTTCGGCGCCCGGATGGCGCTGAAGAACCAGATCATCATCGGCGTGCTGACCGAGCCGGACGCATTCGACGACGAGCGCGTGCGCGACGCCGCCAGGGCCGCGCTCTATGAAGAGGTGCAGCAGGAGGACGAGTCGGCCTCGATCGCCGAGGACGAGCGCGGCTCGGCCGCCAACCGTGAGGGCAAGGCGCTGCACCATCACGACTACCGCACCGACGACGTCGCCAATCTGCGGCGCAGGGAGAAGGTGCACGCCGCCGTCGCCGAACGCCTGTGGCGCCTGCGGGAGGATCGCGAGTACCTCGACTCCTTCGTCGCCAGGGCCAGGGCCGATGCGTGGGGCGAGATCTCGGCCGTGATCGAGACGAAGCTCGACGACGTGTGGCCGCCACTCGTGGTCGAAGACAAGTCAGGCGGCACCCCGGAGAAGCGCGTGAAGCAGCTTCGCAAAGAGCTCCGCCGCGAGGTGCGCGCCGCCAACCGCCGCTGGTAGCCGCCGAGCGCCGCCGATAGCGGGGCGGATGCCGCGGCATCCGTCACCGGCGGCCGCGGCGCCGCATCAGCGCGCCGTGGGCCCGCATGAGTCTGGGCACGACGAGGTACACGGCGAGCGGCACGACGACGGCGGTGAGCACCAGTGCGCGCAGCACCGGGTTCCAACCCTCGGAGATCGGGGCGAGGATGAGCATCCCGATCGCGACGAGCGGGAAGATCGCGAGCCAGGTGATCACGACCCGCACGTGCACGGACGGTGCGCTCGGAGTCGGCGTTGGCGAGGTGATTGCGGTGTTCATGTGAATCTCCAACTAGTTAGTTGCAATTGATGGAGTTCGACCATAACCCCGGCTCGGCAGAATTGCAACTATTCAGTTGGATATTGGTAGAGTCGACTCATGGCTTGGGATGTCGAACGCACGAAGACGCTGTTGCTCGATGCCGCGACGGCCGAGTTCAGCGCCTTCGGCCTCGCCGGTGCCCGCGTCGATCGCATCGCCGCGGCGGCCGGGGTCAACAAGGAGCGCATCTACCAGTACTTCGGCAAGAAGGACGAGCTCTTCGACGCCGTATTGGCTGCTGAACTGGTGCGGGTGATGACGGACGTCCCCATTGAAGGCCACGGTGCCGCGGCCGTCGGGGAGTACGCGGGCAGGCTTTTCGACCGTCACACCAAAGACGGCTCCCTGGCCCGGCTCCTGTTCTGGGAAGGCCTGGAGCGCGGGCGGAACACTGTGGACCGGGCAACGCGGGCGGACCATTGCGCGGTAAAGGTGGGCCAGATGCTGGCAGTGCTGCCCGGCATCGACCGCACGG
>JBEVGZ010000287.1:0-4896 GCA_040511515.1 Microterricola sp. | reverse complement strand
CAGACGTCATCCACCTCGAACTCATGCACAGCTACGGCATCGGCTGGTGGCGCACGCTGCTGAAGCTGCGGGTGCCGGCATCCGTGCCCTACCTGCTGCCTGCGCTGCGTCTCGGCGCGGCCAACGCCGTGATTGGCGCCGTCGTCGCCGAGGTGTCCACCGGGCTACAGGGCGGGCTCGGCCGCATCCTGATCCAGTACGCGGGCCAGTCCAGCGGCGACCCGGCCAAGGCGTGGGGCCCGATCTTCGGCGCGATCGTGCTCGGCCTCGTCGTTGCAGGGTCGATCGCCCTGCTCGGCGTCTTTCTCAAGAACTACCGACGCGTGGAGGTCAACGCATGATTCAGGCTCAGCACGGCGCAGCACACAACCACGGCGCCGACGCCGTCACCGTCAGCGCTGTCGACAAGACCTTCGAGACCCGCAGCGGCCAGGTGCGCGCCCTGCAGGGCATCGACCTCACCGTGCAGGCCGGCGAGTTCGTGTCACTGATCGGGCCGAGCGGATGCGGCAAGTCAACGCTCATGCGCATCATCGCCGACCTCGACCAGCCCACCGTCGGCAGTGTCGCGGTCTTCGGCAAGAGCGCCGGCCAGGCCCGCCTCGACCAGGACTACGGGATCGCATTCCAGCAGGCCGGACTGCTGCCATGGCGCACGGTCGCGGCGAACGTCGCCCTCCCGCTGGAACTGCACGGTGAGGCATCCGCCGCCAGGAACGCCCGGGTGGCCGAGCTGCTCGACATGGTCGGGCTCTCCGAGTTCGCCGACCGCTACCCCGACCAGCTCTCCGGCGGCATGCAGCAGCGCGTCGCGATCGCGCGGTCGCTCGCGGAGAGCCCGAGCCTGCTGCTGATGGATGAACCGTTCGGAGCGCTCGACGAGATGACGCGCGAGCGGATGCAGACGGAACTCGTGCGCATCTGCGCCGAGACCAAGGCCGCCGTCGTGTTCGTGACCCACTCGATCCCCGAGGCCGTGTACCTCTCCGACCGGGTCGTCGTGATGTCGGCTCGGCCGGGCCGCATCCAGCAGATCGTGCCGATGCGCCTCGGCGGCGGCGACCGCGCGGAGAGCCGCACGGAGGCGCTCAGAGAAGACACGAGCTACTTCGAGATGATCACGGCCGTGCGCGAGGCGCTGCACGCAGGCAACACCGGGGGGCTGGCCGGGGCGGCAACCGGGGGAGTCGCGACGGCCGGGCTGGGAACGGCGCCGGTGTCGGTGCGCGGAGCGGAGACGCGCTGATGAGTGCGACCAGCGTCTCGCCACCGGCACCGGGCAGGAGCCGGGCACCGATGAGCGCCCGCACCGAGGCATGGCTGCGGGTGATCGCACCGGTCTCGGTCGGCCTCTTCGTGCTCGGGCTCTGGCAGTTCCTGGTGAGCGTTGTCGGCGTCAGCGAGTATCTACTGCCGAGCCCTGCGTCCATCGCGGAGCAGTTCGCCCTGTACCTGCCATCGATCCTCTCCGCCATGGCCATCACGGGCACGAACGCCCTGATCGGCCTGCTCGTCGGCTCGATCCTCGGCATCGGCTTCGCCGCCCTGGCCGCCACCTTCCGCCCGATCGACGGCATGAGCGCTCCGGTCGTCGCCTCGCTCGCCGTCATCCCGATCGTCGCGCTCGCTCCCGTGCTGAACTCGATGTTCGGCGCGGACAGCCAGTTCAGCCGACAGGCCATCGCCGCCCTCGCCACCTTCGTGCCCGTGTTCATCAACACCCTGCGCGGCTTCCGCCAGACCAGGGCGGTGCACCGCGACCTGATGCGGGTGTACGCGGCGAGCTCGGGCCAGGTGCTGCGCACCGTCACGCTGCCGACCGCCGCACCCTTCATCTTCACCGGCATCCGCATTGCGTCATCTCTCGCCGTGATCTCCGCGCTTGTCGCCGAGTACTTCGGCGGGCCGCGCGGCGGCCTCGGCGGGCTCATCTCCACCTCGGCAGCCTCGAGCGCCTATGCCCGCGCGTGGGCGTACGTCGTGGCATCCATCGTGCTCGGACTGGTCTTCTACCTGGCGACGCTGCTGCTTGAGCGCCTCGCCAACAGGCGGAGGAGCGGCTCCTAGCCGGCACACACGTCCCACCGCCCACAAGGCGATGCGGCAGGCAACACAACTCAACAGATACCACCCACTAGGCACGACCCGATTGGCACGACCCACCAGGCACAACCCGATTGGCACGGTTCCACACGCAGCACCTCATGCATCACAGGGAGCAGGGAAAGGACTGAAAATGAAACACAGCACACGTCGCATCGCGACACTGGGCGCATTCACTCTGTCGGCAGCGCTCGTACTCTCCGCGTGTTCCGGATCCGGCGACACCTCAGGCGGTTCAACGGATGGCTCGGGCGGCGACGAGCTCACCCCGGTCAAACTGCAGCTGCAGTGGCTTCCGCAGGGCCAGTTCGCCGGCTACTTCGCCGCCGCAGACCAGGGCTACTTCGAGGAGGAGGGCCTGGACGTCGAGATCATCCCCTCCGGCGGCGACATCGTCCCGCAGGACGCGCTCGCCAACGGCGACGTCGACTACGCGATCGCCTGGGTGCCGAAGGCGCTCGGCTCGATCGAGGCCGGCGCCGAGATCACCGACATCGCGCAGATCTTCCAGCGTTCGGGCACCCTCCAGGTGTCGTGGGCGGATTCCGGCATCGACTCCGTCGCCGACTTCGAGGGCAAGAAGATCGGCTCGTGGGGCTTCGGCAACGAGTGGGAGATCTTCGCGGCCATGGCTGCGGAGGGCCTCGACTCCTCGACGGTTGAGATCATCACGCAGGACTTCAACATGAATGCCTTCCTGCAGGGTGACATCGACGCGGCGCAGGCGATGACCTACAACGAGTATGCACAGCTGCTCGAGGCGATCGATCCAGACACCGGTGAGCAGTACACGGATGCCGACTTCAATGTGATCAGCTACCAGGACACGGTCGGCGCCATGCTGCAGGACGCGATCTGGGCCGACACCAACCGTCTCGCCGACGACGCCGACTACCAGGACACGACGGTCAAGTTCCTGAAGGCCGTCGTCAAGGGCTGGGTCTACGCGGCGGAGAACCCGCAGGAGGCGTCGGACATCACCATCGCCGCCGGCTCCAGCTGGGGCCCGAGCCACGAGCTGTGGATGGTCAACGAGACCAACAAGCTCATCTGGCCGTCACCGGACGGCATCGGCGTGATCGACGAAGCCTCGTGGGACGCCACCGTGAAGGGCGCGCTCTCGGCCGTCAACGAGACCGGGGCATCGCCGATCACGGAGGAGCCGCCGGCAACCGCCTGGACGAACGACTGGATCACGAAGGCTCTCGACGAGCTGAAGGCCGACGGCGTCGACGTGACGGGCGAGGGCTTCGAACCCATCGAGGTCACCCTCAACGAGGGCGGCAACTAGCAACAACCCGATTTCGACAGGCTCAGTCACCGGGACCCCCGCTGGTTGAGCCTGTCGAAACCCTCACGCACCACACGAAAGGCAACGCAGCCATGTCTGAGATGTCCAACCCCGACCTCGACTCCCTCACGGGAGAGCTCGACGAGCGGCACGTTTTCCATTCCTGGTCGGCGCAGGGTGCGCTCACGCCGTTCGTGATCGCCAGCGGCCGGGGTTCGCGGGTCTGGGACCACGCGGGCAACAGCTACCTCGACTTCTCGAGCCAGCTGGTGAATGTGAACATCGGCCACCAGCATCCGGCTGTCATCGGCGCCATCCGCGAGCAGGCCAGCCTGCTCGCCACGGTCGCGCCGGCCACGGCGAATCTGGCGCGCGGCGAGGCGGCCAAACGCGTCGCAGCCCTCGCGCCCGACGGCTTCAACAAGGTCTTCTTCACCAACGGCGGTGCGGATGCCAATGAGAATGCCATCCGCATGGCGCGCCAGTTCACGGGGCGAGACACCGTGCTCAGCACCTACCGCTCGTACCACGGCAACACCGGAGCGGCCGTCGTCGCGACCGGCGACTGGCGCCGCATCCCGAACGAGTTCGCCCGTGGACACGTGCACTTCTTCGGCCCGTACCTCTACCGCAGCGAGTTCTGGGCCGACTCCCCGGAGCAGGAGTCGGAGCGCGCCCTGCGGCACCTCGAGCGCGTCATCCAGAGCGAGGGGCCGACATCGATCGCCGCCATCCTGCTCGAGTCGATCCCGGGGACCGCCGGCGTCCTGGTGCCGCCGCCCGGCTACCTCGCCGGCGTGCGCGCGCTGGCCGACCGCTACGGCATCATGCTGATCTTCGACGAGGTCATGGCCGGCTTCGGCCGGTCGGGGCGCTGGTTCGCCTTCGAGGGGCACGACGTCGTGCCCGACCTCATCACCTTCGCCAAGGGCGTGAACTCCGGCTACGTGCCGACCGGCGGCGTCATCATCAGCGACCCGATCGCGCACTTCTTCGACGACCGGGTGTTCCCGGGCGGGCTCACGTACAGCGGGCACCCGCTGGCGATGGCGTCGATCGTGGCTGCGCTGGACGCGATGGCCTCGGAGGGGATCGTCGAGAATGCGGCATCCGTCGGTCGCGATCACATCGCCCCGGCGCTCGCCGCCCTGTTCAACGACCACCCGATCATCGGCGAGGTGCGCGGAGAGGGCGTGTTCTGGGCGCTGGAGCTCGTGACCGACCGCACCAGCCGCGAACCGGTGAGCGCGGCCGTGATGGGGCGGATCAAGAAGGAGCTGCTCGCCCGCGGGCTGCTGCCGTTCCTGGCCGACAACCGCATCCACGTCGTCCCGCCGTGCGTCGTGACGCCGGAGGAGGTGGCCGAGGCGGCCGCCATCTACGACGAGGTGCTCTCGCTCGACCTCCTCGGCTAATCCCACCCCCCCGTTGATCGAGTAGGCCCCCCAGGGCCGTATCGAGATCCTGACACCGCGAGACCCCGGTCTCGCCCCCAATCTCAC
>JBEVGZ010000286.1:0-3215 GCA_040511515.1 Microterricola sp. | reverse complement strand
AGCCGACGCGCGCCTCGGGTTCATTCTGTTTGGGATGCCGTGCGCTCTGGGTTTCGACGGTGAGCTCACGGCTTTTCGTGTACCCACGTGTCCGCTGGTCGAGTAGCGCGGCGCGCAGCACCACGAAAGGCGGAAGCCCAGTCTCAGGCTTCCTCTCGCGTCCGCTGGTCGAGTAACGAGGAACGAGCGTATCGATACCTCGAACGAGACCCGGTTTCACGCAAGAAACAGGGTCTCGATACGGCCCTGGCGGGCCTACTCGACCAACGGGAAACCTGGAGGGCCTACGCCGCGTAGTTGCCGACCAGGCGCACGGCGCCGCCGTCGACGCCCTTCGCACCCTGCTCGAAACCGGTGAAGTCGCGGGGAGCGGTCGAGACGCGACCGGCGACCCACGAGTGGATGCCCTCGGCCTCGAGCTTGGCGACAACGCTCGACGCGGCATCCGCTGCCACGACGGCGAACATGCCGATGCCGAGGTTCCAGGTGCCCTCAGCGCTCTCGAGGCTGGTGCCAGCGAGGTCGCTGAGCACGCGGAAGACGCTGTTCGGCGACCAGCTGGCGCGGTCGAGCTCGACCCAGGAGCCGACAGGCAGCACGCGCGCCAGGTTCGCCGCGATGCCGCCGCCGGTGACGTGGCTGAGCGAGTGCACGCTGCCGCCGACGGCCGGGTCTTCGAGCAGGCGAACGAGCGGGCCCGTGTAGAGGCGGGTCGGTTCGAGCAGCACCTCGCCGACGACGCCGCCGAACTCGTTGGAGTGGTCGGTGTAGCCGATGTTGTTGCTGGCGAGGATGTGACGCACGAGGGAGAATCCGTTGGAGTGGATGCCGGAGGAGGCCATCGCCACGACGACATCGCCGTGCTGCACGCGCTCGGCGCCGAGCACTGCGTCGCCCTCGACGACACCGACGGCCGCTCCGGCCACGTCGTAGTCATCGACACCGAGCAGGCCGGGGTGCTCGGCGGTCTCGCCGCCGACGAGGGCGGTGCCCGTCTCGGAGCAGGCCTTGGCGATGCCCTCGACGATAGAGGCGATGCGCGCGGGAACGACCTTGCCGCACGCGATGTAGTCGGTCATGAAGATGGGCTTCGCGCCCACGACGATGATGTCGTCGACGACCATGCCGACGAGGTCCTGACCGATGGTGTCGTGCTTGTCGAGGGCCTGCGCGATGGCGACCTTGGTGCCGACGCCGTCGGTCGACGTCGCCAGCAGCGGGCGCTTGTACGCCGTCAGGAAGGACACGTCGAAGAGGCCAGCGAAGCCGCCGACACCGCCAAGAACGTTCGGGCCGTGCGTCTTGGAGACGGCCGCCTTCATGAGTTCGACCGCGAGGTCACCGGCTACTGTGTCGACGCCTGCAGCGGCGTAAGAATTCTCGGTCACCCTAATAGGGTACCGGCCCGCGAACCGCTGCCAGACGCCCCGGCGGTGCACACCGCTCCGATGGCGAACATTTCTCGAAAACTCCCGGACCGCGCCGCCGGGCCGAGGGATACACTGGCGCTATGTGGGGCTCCGGCGCAGCATGGTGGTCGGTTCGCGAAGACGCGAGTCGTCAGGTGCTGCTCGCCCTCTATCTGCGCGATCGCCTCGGCATCGAGGCCCCGGTGGAGCTGCCACGACTGCTCGGCGTGAACGGCGTCCCGGATGCCGCGGCACTGCGCGAACTGCGGCACTCGCAGCACCACCTCATGCCACGGCACGGCGGCCAGCACCGCCAGGGCGACCAGCCGGAACCGGTGATCGCACCGCTGCCGTTCGAGCTGATGCCGGAACCTCAGCGCAGCGCGCTCGAGACCCAGTGGCTGGCGTGGTGGCGCAGCGCCGTCGAACCGGAGCGCAACACCTCGCCCGTTCCGCTCGACCTGGTGCCGGCGTTCGGCGATCTGATCGCCCTGCCCGAGAGCGGGGCCGAACTGTTGATCGAGATGATCACGCCGTTCGCCGATCCGGCGATTGCGTGGTCGGATGCCGCCGCCCGCCGTTTCAGCGAGTATCAGCACGAGCCGCGCGGCTCACTGAAGCTCGGATACGCCGGCCTGATCGCCGAGAACGAACGGGAGCATGGCCGGCGGGCGCGCGTGTTCGAGCTCACCGTGCAGCTGCTGCCGCTTGCGGCATCCGGCGCCTGGTGGATCGGGCACACGACGATCGCGATGACCGACACGCTGCGGAGCGACCCGGCTGGTTTCGCCGACGCGCTGCGCCCGATCATCGCCGAGCTCGCCTGACGTCCTGAAACCGCACCAGCATCGCTTGCGGTTGTCGAGGTTGCCGTGGACGGGGCTGCCGCCGTTCGCGTCGCGCTACTCGCCCGACGGGACGATTTCCGCTGATTGAGCCTGCCGAAATCTGTGCGGCGTGGTTTCGACAAGCTCAACCAGCGGGGATGCGGGGTTGCAGAGTCCCGCTGATCGAGTAGGCCGTCTACGGCCGTATCGAGATCGAGGGACGCGTTATTCCTGTCGCCCCGGATCACCGATCACGACGGGCATGTTCGTCTCGAGCACGCTCTCGAACTCGGCATCCGGGCCCGGGTCGCAGCCGTTGGACGCGGCCGGGCGCTCGAGCAGGTTCTTGCCGAGGTGCTGCGACTGCGGCAGCGGAATCGGGTACTTGCCGGTGAAGCAGGCCGTGCAGAGGCGCTCGCGCGGCTGCTCGGTGGCCTCGATCATGCCGTCTTCCGAGAGGTAGCCGAGCGAGTCGGCACCGATCGACTGCCGGACCTCGTCGATGGCGAGACCGGTCGCGACGAGCTCGGCCCTGGTGGCGAAGTCGATGCCGTAGAAGCAGGGCCACGTGATGGGCGGGCTCGAGATGCGCACGTGCACCTCGGCGGCGCCGGCCTCGCGCAGCATCGACACGAGGGCGCGCTGCGTGTTGCCGCGCACGATCGAGTCGTCGACGACGATCAGGCGCTTGCCCTTGATGACCTCTTTGAGCGGGTTCAGCTTGAGCTTGATGCCGCGCTGGCGGATGGTCTGCGACGGCTGGATGAATGTGCGGCCGACGTAGGAGTTCTTGACGAGCCCCTGACCGAAGGGGATGCCGCTGGCCTGGGCGTAACCGATGGCGGCCGGCGTTCCAGACTCGGGGGTCGGGATGACGAGGTCGGCCTCGACGGGGTGCTCCGCCGCGAGGCGACGGCCCATCTCGACGCGTGCCTCGTGCACACCGCGACCAGCGATCGTGGTATCGGGGCGGGCCAGG
>JBEVGZ010000285.1:0-6124 GCA_040511515.1 Microterricola sp. | reverse complement strand
CTGAACGCGCGTGAGGTCAGCAACGGCTACTTCGGCGCCATCGACGACGCCCGCATCCTCGAGGCGTACCGCATCCTCGCCGGCGAGGTGGGCATCTTCGTCGAGCCGGCCTCCGCCATCAGCGTCGCCGGTCTGCTCGAGCAGGCGGATGCCGGCAAGATCCCCGCCGGCGCCACCGTCGTGCTCACGGTCACCGGCCACGGCCTGAAGGACCCGCAGTGGGCGCTGCAGACCGCGGACGGTTCCGCCGTCCAGCCCACGATCGTCCCGGTCGACACCGCAGAGATCGCCGGCGTGCTCGGCCTGGCCAAGGCATGACCAGCGGCGACATGCCTGGCGCCGAGAACGCGCAGCGGAGCACTCCGTTGACCGAGCTCGGCGCACTCATCGACGGCCGCCGTGTCGAGGTCAAGGTCCCGGCCACCACCGCGAACCTCGGCCCCGGCTTCGACACCCTCGGCCTGGCGCTGGCCCAGTACGACGACCTCGTCGTCACGGCAGCGGCGACCCCCGGCGTCTCCGTCGATGTCAGCGGAGTCGGCGCCGGCGAGGTGCCGACCGACGAATCACACCTCGTCGTCCGCGCCATCGCACACTCGCTTGCGCACTACGGCTACGCCCTGCCCGGCCTGCACCTCGAGGCGCACAACACGATTCCGCACGGTCGTGGCCTCGGATCCTCCGGTGCTGCCATCTCGGCCGGCGTCATCGCCGCCCGCGGCCTGCTCGCCGGCATCGCCGAGATGAGCGACGCCGACGCGCTGGTGCTGGCCACCGAGCTGGAGGGGCACCCCGACAACGTCGCGCCTGCGCTCTTCGGCGGACTGACGATCGCGTGGATGACTCCGGAGGGGCCGCAGCACAAGAAGCTGATGGTGCACCGCGGCGTCTCGCCGGTCGTCTTCGTGCCGGAGGCCGAGATGTCGACGGCGCTGGCCCGCAGCCTGCAGCCGGAGTCCGTTCCGCACGAGGACGCCGTGTTCAACGTCTCGCGCTCCGCGCTGCTGATCGCGGCGCTCATCCAGAGCCCAGAGCTGTTGCTCGCGGCCACGGAAGACAAACTGCACCAGAACTACCGTGCGGCAGCGATGCCCGAGACGAACCGTCTCATCTCGCTGCTGCGTGAGGCCGGCCTCCCCGCCGTCGTCTCCGGTGCTGGTCCATCGATTCTGGTGCTGGCAAGTGATCCAAGCCAGCGCCTGATCGCGGCGGAGCTCGTCGCGCAGCACGCGGAGACCCCGTGGCAGGCGCGCATGCTCGCCGTCGACGTCAAGGGAACGGTTCTCAGCGTCAGCTAGCACCGACCCTTCCGTCACACTGCACGTGTTGCAGATTCGAGCGGATGCCGCAGCCTCAACAGGCCGGCATCCGCTCGTCTCGTCTCCGCCGGTCTGTTCTCGCCGCTGCCGGAGCGGTGTGAGCCACATCGGTGTCAGGCGCAGGGGTGTCAGCCAGATGGGTGCCTGCCAGATGGCGGCGAGCATCGGTATCTGTTTCGTGGGATTCCTTGGAGGGGGCTGCCGCCTTTCGTGTCGCTGCGCGACACGCTTCGCGACACGCCGGTTACCCCGTGCGCGGGCGCTGTGCGGGAACGCCCGGTTTGGGATGCTAGGCTGACAACGCACCCGGTAAACGACGCTCACCAGCGAACCAGAACCCGGTGTATTTCTAGCAACTATTGCTTCCGCTCGCGCCCACTGCTCTGCGCGTCATCTCTCTTGATACTCGCTTTCAGAAGCTCGAACGATCAGCTCCCTGGCACACCCATGTTGTGCACAGGCGGAAGGACCACAACCCCATGACTGATGTCACACCCGGCGCCACCGGCGCCCACTCCCGCACCGCGCTGAACGCCCTGCGCGTCGCCGAGCTCCAGGCTCTGGCGAACGAGCTCGGTATCAGCGGCGCAGGCAAGCTCCGCAAGGGCGAGCTTGTCGACGCCATCACCGAGTCTCAGGCTGCTGCGGCGTCCGCACCGGTCGAGGCTCCCGCCGCACCGGTCGAGGCTCCCGCCGCACCGGTTGCCGCTGCACCGGTTGCCGCTGCTCCGGTCGCTGCCCCGGTTGTCGCCGAGGCTCCGGCCGCCACCGCCGCTCCGGCCGCTGACGAGGTTCCGGCAGTGCAGCCGGCCCGCGCCAAGCGCGGACCGCGTCGTGCGAGCACCTCGACCGCAGCAGCAGGCCACATCAACATCGAAGGCGGAACCGGGCTCGACAGCCTCGTTCCGGCGCTCGACGCCGTCGCCGCCAACAAGGCCCAGAAGGTCGAGCAGGCCCAGAAGGTCGAGCAGACCCAGAAGGTCGAGCAGACCGAGGTCGCAGAAACCGAGTCGGGCGAGGCAGCCGGCGAGAAGCCGGCCGGCCAGAACGAGCGCGGCGGTCGCAACCGTCGCAAGAACGGCCGCGCAAGCGACGCCACGGCAACCGCAGAGGCAGCCCCGGCAGCAGAGGCAGCCGGCGAAGCCGCCGCGGCCGAGCCGGTCGAGTCGGATGCAGCGCCGGCGGCCGAGGAGCCCCGCCAGGGCCGCGGCCGCAACCGCAACCGCAACAAGCAGCAGAACACCGCAGAGCAGTCCGAGGACCGCCAGCAGAACGACCGTCAGCAGGCAGACCGCCAGCAGGCCGAGCGCCAGAACACGGAACGTCAGCAGGGCGAGCGCCAGGGCAACCAGCGCGGCCAGCGCGGCCAGCAGCAGGACGGTCAGGGCGCCCAGCAGGGTCAGAACCGTGGTGAGCGTGACAGCGCCCGCGAGCAGCGCGAGCTGCTCGACGGTGAGCGCGGCGGCCGCAGCCGTTACCGTGACCGCAAGCGTCGTGGTGGAGCGAGCGACGAGGACTTCGAGCCAGAGCTCAGCGACGACGACGTGCTCGTGCCCGTCGCCGGCATCCTCGACGTGCTCGACAACTACGCCTTCGTGCGCACCAGCGGCTACCTGCCGGGACCGAGCGACGTCTACGTCTCGCTCGGCCAGGTCAAGAAGTACAACCTCCGCAAGGGTGACGCCGTCGTCGGCTCCATCCGCCAGCCGCGTGAGGGTGACGCCAGCGGTCGCCAGAAGTACAACGCGATCGTCAAGGTCGACTCGATCAACGGCCAGAGCGTCGACGAGGCCGCCGCCCGCGTCGAGTTCCAGAAGCTGACCCCGCTCTACCCGCAGGAGCGCCTGCGCCTCGAGACCGAGTCCGGCAAGCTCACGCAGCGCATCATCGACCTCGTCGCCCCGATCGGCAAGGGCCAGCGCGGCCTGATCGTCGCGCCGCCGAAGGCCGGCAAGACGATCGTGCTGCAGCAGATCGCCAGCGCCATCGCCATCAACAACCCCGAGGTCCACCTCATGGTCGTTCTGGTCGACGAGCGTCCAGAAGAGGTCACCGACATGCAGCGCACCGTCAAGGGTGAGGTCATCGCCTCCACCTTCGACCGCCCGGCGGAGGACCACACCACGGTCGCGGAGCTCGCCATCGAGCGTGCAAAGCGCCTCGTCGAGCTCGGCCACGACGTCGTCGTGCTGCTCGACTCGATCACGCGCCTCGGCCGTGCGTACAACCTGGCTGCCCCGGCATCCGGTCGTATCCTCTCCGGCGGTGTCGACGCCTCTGCGCTCTACCCGCCCAAGCGCTTCTTCGGCGCTGCCCGCAACATCGAGAACGGTGGCTCGCTCACCATCCTGGCGACCGCGCTCATCGAGACCGGCTCCAAGATGGACGAGGTCATCTTCGAGGAGTTCAAGGGCACGGGCAACATGGAGCTGCGCCTCTCGCGTCAGCTCGCTGACAAGCGCATCTTCCCGGCCGTGGACGTCAACGCGTCCGGCACCCGCCGCGAAGAGATGCTGATGAGCGCCGACGAGGTCAAGATCACCTGGAAGCTGCGTCGCGCCCTCGCCGGCCTCGACCAGCAGGCCGCTCTGGAGGCCGTGCTCGGCCGTCTCAAGGAGACCCAGTCCAACGTCGAGTTCCTCATGCAGGTGCAGAAGACGATGCCGACCGGTGCCGCGAGCCACGAGAACGACCACCGCTAGCTCTCCGTCAGAACCCGTCTGGGCCACCCCGTGCACGATCGTGCACGCGGTGGCGCAGGCGGGTTCTTGCCGTTGAGAGAGAATGAGTCACGGAGGAAGTCATGTTTGAATCTGTCCAGGTTCTGTTCAAGGAACACGCTGAACTGCAGGAGCAGCTCGCCGACCCCGCGTTGCACGCGGACCCGGCGCGCGCCAAGAAGGTGAACCGGCGCTACGCCGAGCTGTCGAAGATCGTCGCGGCGCACGAGGGTTGGGTAGAGGCCCAGGACGACCTCGCCGCCGCCAAGGAGCTGGCGAAGGAAGACGACGCCTTCGCCGAGGAACTCCCGGCCATGGAGGAGCAGTTGGCGACCGCGCAGGAGAAGCTGCGCCGTCTGCTGATCCCGCGCGACCCGGATGACGGGCGCGACGTGATCATGGAGATCAAGGGTGGCGAGGGCGGCGCGGAGAGTGCGCTGTTCGCCGCAGACCTGCTGCGCATGTACATCCAGTACGCGGCATCCAAGGGCTGGAAGACCGAGATGCTCGAGAGCGACGAGAGCGACCTCGGCGGCTACAAGAACGTGCAGATCGCGATCAAGTCCAACGCGACCGACCCGTCGCAGGGCGTCTGGGCGCACCTCAAGTACGAGGGCGGTGTGCACCGCGTGCAGCGCGTTCCCGCCACCGAGACGCAGGGCCGCATCCACACCTCGACGACCGGCGTGCTGGTCTTCCCAGAGGTGGACGAGCCGGAGGAGGTGGAGATCCAGGCGAACGACCTCAAGATCGACGTCTACCGCTCCAGCGGTCCCGGCGGCCAGTCGGTCAACACGACCGACTCCGCCGTGCGCATCACCCACCTCCCGACCGGCATCGTCGTCGCGATGCAGAACGAGAAGAGCCAGCTGCAGAACCGTGAGGCCGGCATGCGCGTGCTGCGCGCCCGCATCCTGGCCCGTCGCCAGGAGGAGCAGGCCGAGCTGGACAGCGCCAAGCGCAAGACGCAGATCCGCACCATGGACCGCTCCGAGCGCATCCGCACGTACAACTTCCCGGAGAACCGCATCGCGGATCACCGCACCGGTTACAAGGCGTACAACCTCGACTCCGTGATGAACGGCGCGCTCGAGCCCGTCATAGAGTCGGCGATCCACGCCGACGAGGAGGCGCAGCTCGCCGACATCGGCGACCAGGGCAAGTAGCGCACGCACGGCGCACCAGACTGTGGCGCAGACGGCTTCGGCCGCTCTGCGCCACTTTCTGCATTCTGCGCCACATCATGTGGCGCGCAGGCGCACGAACTGGCGCGGGGCGAGCGCTGCGGATGCCGTGGTGCGGGGCTCCCAGCACCGTGCAGTAGTGTCGGCACTACGGAGTCACACTGGCCCCCGTGAGCGGATGAGCACATGCCTCCAACGCACGAAACGGTTCTCGGTGTGCTCGGCGCATCGCGCAAGCCCGATGAACGACGAGTCCCCATCCACCCGGCGCACTTCGAGCGCATCGCGGAGTCGCTGCGCCCTCGCATCATCGTCGAGGAAGGCTACGGCCGGCATTTCGGTGTCGGCGACGCCGAGATCGCGCCGTTCGTCGGCGCCATCCGACCGCGCGGCGAGCTGATTGCGGCATCCGACGTCGTGCTCCTTCCCAAACCCCAGCTCGAGGATGTCGCGGCGCTGCGCGACGGCCAGACGCTCTGGGGCTGGCCGCACTGCGTGCAGGATGCCGAACTCACTCAGCTCGCCATCGAGAAGCGCCTGACGCTCATCGCCTTCGAAGCGATGAACCACTGGCAGAGCGACGGGGGATTCGGCCTGCATGTCTTCCACAAGAACAACGAGATCGCGGGCTACAGCTCCGTGCTGCACGCGCTCGGTCTCTGCGGCTCAACGGGCGACTACGGTCGCCGACTGACCGCGGTCGTGATCGGCTTCGGCGCCACGGCGCGCGGGGCCGTGACGGCGCTGAACGCCCTCGGCATCCACGATGTCCGCGTGCTCACCAACCGCCGCGTCGCCTCCGTTGCCGCACCGATCCACTCCGCCCAGATCGTGCAGTTCGACCACGACGACGGCCCGTACCTCAGCGAGGTCATCACCGATGATGGCCGGGTTCCGCTTG
>JBEVGZ010000284.1:0-4109 GCA_040511515.1 Microterricola sp. | reverse complement strand
CATCGAGCCGATGGTCGTCGCCGGCGACATCGACACCTTCACCCAGGATGACGAGTGGACCGTCACGACGGAGGACGGCGGCGACGCCGCGCACTGGGAGCACAGCGTTGCCGTGCACAGCGGTGGCATCTGGGTGCTCACCGCGGTCGACGGCGGAGCGGCTCAGCTGGCTCCGCTTGGCGTCACGCCCGTTCCCATTCCCTGAGCTCAGCGGCTAGGGTGTTGTCGACAGCAGCCCAGCACTGGAGGTCACTCGTGATGTGTGCACACAGCGGAGTCCGCGTCGGGGGAGTGCTCTCATGCGTGTGAGCGGAACCGGGATCGGCACCGGAATCGCCATCGGTCCTGTCGTGCGGATGCCGGATCCTCTGCCCGATCCCGCAGATGTCCCGAGCACCATCGGTGCGGATGCCGAGCGGCAGCGTGCGCAGCGAGCACTGCGTGCCGTTGCCGCAGAGCTGCGCCGCCGCGGCGGGCTCGCCGGCGGCGCGGCATCCGAAGTGCTCGAGGCCCAGGCGATGTTCGCTGAGGATCCCATGCTCGAGAGCGATGTGGACGCGCGGATCACCTCAGGCAAGACCGCCGATCGCGCCGTGCACGAGGCCTACGCCGCCTATCGCGCGCAGCTCGTGGCCCTCGGCGGCTACATGGCCGAACGCGCCGTGGACGTCGACGACGTGTCGCAACGGGTCGTCGCCGAGGTCCTCGGCGTCCAGGCCCCCGGTGTCCCGCACCCCGGCCACCCCTTCGTGCTCGTCGCGCGCGACCTGGCTCCGGCCGACACCGCGACGCTTGACCTCGATCAGGTGCTCGCCCTCGTCACGATCGGCGGCGGCCCGACCTCGCACACCGCGATCCTCGCACGGGACAAGGCCATCGTCGCCGTGGTCGCGGCCGAGGGGGCGAGCGCGCTGAGCGACGATGACGAGGTCATCGTCGATGCGGAGAACGACGTGCTCGTGCTCGCGCCGACGGCCGCAGAACGCGCGGACGCCGAGGCGAGGCGGGCCGAACGTGACGCACGCCGCGCTGCACCGCTGACGCCCGGGAGGCTGGCCGACGGCACAGCGGTCCCGCTGCTCGCGAACCTCGGTTCCGCCGACGCCGCTGCCGGCGCACTGGCCGCCGGCGCCGAGGGTGTCGGGCTGTTCCGCACCGAGTTCCTGTTCCTTGAGGCCACGAGCGCGCCGACGGTCGCGGAGCAGCAGCTGGAGTACAGCAGATTGCTGCAGGCCTTCGATGGCAAGAAGGTGGTAGTCCGGGTGCTCGATGCCGGCGCAGACAAGCCGCTCGCCTTCCTGCACGATGACGGCGCGCACGAGGACAATCCTGCGCTCGGTCTGCGCGGCATCCGCGCGCTCCGCGCGCACGAGGAGATTCTGCGCGATCAGCTCACGGCACTCGCCGCGGCCGATGCGGAGACGAACGCCGAGCTGTGGGTGATGGCGCCGATGGTCGCAACGGTCGAGGAGGCCGAGTACTTCACGGCGCTCGCCCGCGAACTCGGCATCCGCACCCCCGGCGTCATGATCGAGGTGCCATCGGCTGCCCTGCTCGCCGACCGGATGCTGCAGGCGACCGACTTCGCGTCGATCGGCACGAACGACCTCACCCAGTACACGCTCGCGGCCGACCGTTTGCTCGGCAGCGTGGCCGCCCTGCAGAGCCCGTGGAACCCCGCCGTGCTCCGGTTGATCTCCGAGGTTGGCGCCGCGGGCAGGACTATCGGCAAGCCCGTTGGCATCTGCGGTGAGGCCGCCGCCGATCCGTTGCTGGCCGTCGTGCTCGTCGGGCTCGGTGCAACGAGCCTGTCGATGTCCTCGGCGGCCATCGCCGATGTGCGCGCGTCGTTGCTCCGCTTCGACGCCGCCCAGGCTGCCGAGATGGCGGATGTCGCGCTGGCTGCGGTGGGAGCCGCGGAGGCCCACGCAGCGGTCAGAGCCTTCGCCGCCGGCGTCGGTGCGCACGGCAGCGACGGATAATACAGCCTGACTTGGCAAATCACGGGTTCATCCCATAAGATTGACCCTTGGTGTTTTGTGCACGTTTAGCGTGCCTCATTCGGCGGTTGCCGATCGGATGAAAACACCGAATACCGCACGATCAGCATCCAATTACTTATTAGCGACGAAGAGGCTATGGCCAAAAAAGACGGCGTCATCGAAATCGAGGGCTCGGTGGTAGAAGCTCTGCCCAACGCGATGTTTCGCGTAGAGCTCACCAACGGACACAAGGTTCTTGCTCACATCTCGGGCAAGATGCGTCAGCACTACATCCGCATCCTCCCAGAGGACCGCGTGATTGTGGAGCTGAGCCCCTACGACCTGACCCGTGGTCGGATCGTTTACCGCTACAAGTAACGGGCTGCTGTTAAGTAACGGCTCGCGGCATCCCGTGAGTACGAAGACAGCGAAAAACAAGGAACCACAATGAAGGTCAACCCCAGCGTCAAGCCGATCTGCGAGCACTGCAAGGTGATTCGCCGTAACGGCCGCGTCATGGTCATCTGCAAGAGCAACCCGCGCCACAAGCAGCGTCAGGGCTAGTCTCTTCTCCTTCACGGGGCAGATACACAATTCAACACCGAAATCGCATTCTCAAGAAGCTGAGCGTTTGACGCGAAGCGGACACCCACGGTTGGAGGCCGTGGCACCGAGAATGCACCACACCTCCACTCACCTCAAGGAGCAGCCACCATGGCACGTCTCGCAGGCGTAGACATCCCGCGCGAAAAGCGCGTGGAGATCGCACTGACCTACATTTACGGTGTTGGGCGCACAAGCGCGCTCAAGACCCTCGCTGACACCGAGATCGACGGAAACATCCGCGTCAAGGACCTCAGCGACGACCAGCTCGTCGCACTTCGTGACTACATCGAAGGCAACTTCAAGGTAGAAGGTGACCTTCGCCGCGAGGTCGCCGCCGACATCCGCCGCAAGGTTGAGATCGGATCCTACGAGGGTATCCGCCACCGTCGCGGCCTGCCCGTGCGCGGACAGCGCACCAAGACCAACGCTCGTACCCGCAAGGGCCCGAAGCGCACCGTCGCCGGCAAGAAGAAGGCTCGCTAGGCCCCGGCCAGCGAACCTCGCCTCTAGGATTCAGGAGAAATCATGGCAGCACCAAAGTCGGCCGCACGGAAGCCGCGTAAGAAAGAAAAGAAGAACATTGCTGTGGGCCAGGCCCACATCAAGAGCACCTTCAACAACACGATCGTTTCGATCACCGACCCCAGCGGAGCTGTTATCAGCTGGGCTTCGTCGGGAGCCGTCGGCTTCAAGGGTTCGCGTAAGTCGACCCCCTTCGCCGCTCAGCTCGCCGCCGAGTCGGCTGCGCGTCAGGCGCAGGAGCACGGCATGAAGAAGGTTGACGTCTTCGTCAAGGGCCCGGGTTCGGGTCGCGAGACGGCGATTCGTTCGCTTCAGGCCGCTGGCCTCGAGGTCGGCTCCATCAACGATGTGACGCCGCAGGCGCACAACGGATGCCGCCCGCCCAAGCGTCGCCGCGTTTAAAGCACTCTTCGCCGCAGTCTGAGCCTGCCTGGCCCCTTCCGGGGAGCCCGGCAGGCTCGGGCCGTGGAAAGTTCCTTACACAATTCAACAACGCCGGGCCAGCTACCCGGTCGACAACGCAAGTGTCATATAGCGGACACTTAGCCGAAAGGAATCAATAGTGCTTATTGCACAGCGTCCAACGCTCACCGAAGAGAACATTTCCGAATTCCGCTCACGGTTCGTCATCGAGCCCCTCGAGCCCGGCTTCGGTTACACCCTCGGCAACTCGCTTCGCCGCACCCTGCTTTCCTCGATCCCCGGCGCTGCTGTCACCAGCATCCGCATTGATGGCGTTCTCCACGAATTCAGCACCGTTCCCGGTGTGAAGGAAGACGTCACCGAGATCATCTTGAACATCAAGGGCCTCGTTGTCTCCAGCGAGCACGACGAGCCCATCACCGCTTACCTGCGCAAGCAGGGCGCCGGTGAGGTCACCGCCGCCGACATCTCGGCTCCGGCCGGTGTCGAGGTGCACAACCCCGAGCTCGTCATCGCGACGCTCAACGACACCGCCAAGTTCGAGCTCGAGCTCACCATCGAGCGCGGCCGCGGCTA
>JBEVGZ010000283.1:0-4002 GCA_040511515.1 Microterricola sp. | reverse complement strand
CAGGCGTTCGCACTGCTCGTGCTCTCGATCCGGCGCGGCAGCAAGTTGGCGACCGCCATGGAGGCCCGCGGCTTCGGCGGTTCAACCCGGCGCAGCTGGGCCCGCGAATCGGTGTTCGGGGCGCCGGACTGGTTCGCCATCGCCGTCGGATTCGCGATCGCCGCGGCCGCCGTCACGGTGGCCGTCGCCACGGGGAGCTGGAATTTTGTCCTGCGCTGAGGCTGATCGCGTCGTCGGCGACATCCGCCCTCTGCTCGAGCTGATCGTGGCCGCGCCGCGCACCGCGGTGGTCGTCGTCGACGGCCCGAGCGGTGCGGGCAAGAGCACGCTGGCCGACCGACTCATCGCTGAATGGCCGACGGATGCCGCCCCGCAGCTCGTTCGCCTCGACGACGTCTACCCCGGCTGGGGTGGCCTCGTCGCCGGCGCCGAGCAACTGCGCTCCGGTTTGCTGGCCGCCCGCGCCGCCGGGCAGCCGGCGGGCTGGCGGCGCTGGGACTGGGCCGCTGATGCTCCGGCGGAGTGGCACGCCGTCGATCCGGAGCGTCCGCTGGTCGTCGAGGGCTGCGGAGCGTTCATCGGCGATGCCGCCCAGTTCGCCGACATCACGGTGTGGGTCAGCGCTGACGACACCGTGCGCAAGGACAGGGCTCTCGCCCGTGATGCCGGCGGATTCGACGCCCACTGGGACGAGTGGCAGCGCCAGTGGCTGGACTACGAGGAGCGCGAGAAGCCACGCGAGCGCGCGCTCGTCGTGTGCGAGGCGAACTAGCGGGTCATCGCCGCGGAGTCACTCCTGCAGGGAGGCGAGCAGCGTTTCGATCACGGGCACCGGGTTCGTCAGGCGCCAGAGCGCTCCTGGGTCGGTGATCGCGCGGTCCAGCTGCAGCCGCGAGCGATGCTCGCCGCCCGGGGTCGCGACCGTGACGCTGCCGACGATCGCGCCGGTCGAGCCGGTGCTGAAGTCGTCGAGCTGCACATCGATGCTGGCATCCTGCGCGGCCCAGGCCCTGCGCACCTGCGGGGTGATGGCGACGGCGGATGCCGTCGCGCCCCACGGCGTGCTGATCGCCGCGTACGTCGCGCCCTTCTCGATCAGGGGAACGGTTCCTGCACCGGCCGCGGCACTGGCCATGAGCGCGCGCACATCCGCCTCGAGGGTGTCGTAGTCCGGCGAGCCGAGGTAGACGGCCGAGAACGTCAGCGGCTCCGTCTCCGCTGAACCCTCCGGGGCCGGGACACTCGCCGTGAAGAGCAGGCAGACGCCGGCCTCGTCGGTGTAGCTGCGCGAGATTCCGGTGACGCCCTCCTCGGCCAGATACGCCGTGGTGTTCGTGACGCCGCGGTTGTTCACGAGCGCAGACGGCGGATTCGCCAGGATCTCGGCGATCGCAGGCTCCGCCTGCACGAGTGCGGCCAGGCGCGTCACGTCGGCGGCCGTGCCCCGACTCTCGGGGGAGAGGCCGTTCGTGTCGGCGACGCTGATGCTGTCGAGGCCCTGCTCGGTGAGCCAGGTGGATGCCGCGGCGAGGTAGGCGTCGACGCTGCCGAAGGCCCAACGGGCCAACGTGTCAGCGTGGTTGTTGCTGGAGCCGAGGATGAGAGCCTGCAGCATCTCCCGCTGCGTCCACTTCTCGTTCGGGAACACGACGACCGTGCGGGCGCCGTCGCGGCTGTAGTCGATGTAGTCCTGGTAGTCCTCGGTGCCGATGACGCGGGTCTCTCCGGCGGCTCCCGGCTCGAGTGGCTTCGCATCGAGCACGACGAGAGCGGTGACGAGCTTGGTGATGGAGGCCATCGGAAGGGCGTCAGCCGAACCGCCGAGTGCGAAAGGCGCCGTGTCTCCGCTCAGGATGACGGCGCTGGCGCCGTTCTCGCCGAGCACGGGGCCGGCGGCATCCGCCGTGGGGAGGGAGTCGGCCGGCGTGGCCGATGCGGCCGGCAGCGGGCCGAGCAGGGTGGCCGGCGCGTAGACGCCGACGGCGAGAATCGCCACCGCTCCAGCCAGAACGCCGAAGAATCTCCCAACCCGGAATGTCGCCATGACTACAGGCTACGGTGGCGCGATCGGATGCCGCGCAGCGCGCGCCGACTGATCGTCAGCCGATGCCGGGCTGCAGGGAATCGGCGTCGATCATGTGTGTGCGCAGCGTCGCAGTGAACGCCGCCCAGTCGCCAGCGCGCAGCTCGGCGATGAGCGATCTGTGCTCGGCCATCACCGCATCCGAGCGTGCGAAGAAGGCCTCCCGACGTTGGATCATCATCATCGCGTGCCTGGCGTTCAGGCGGTCGTAGAGTTCGAGCAGGGTCTCGTTGCCCGCGGCCTCGACGAAGCCGCGGTGGAAGGCCAGCATGAGTTCGATCAGCTCAGGCAGCGCGCGAGCCGCGATCGCCTTCTCCTGGGCGTCGAGCAGAGCGCTGAGTCTGTCGGCGAGGAGTGCGCGATCCGCGGGACGCGTTCGCTGAACACAGCTGCTCTCCAGCAGGTGCCTGGCGTCGGCGAAGTCGTAGGCCTCCTGTGCGCTGAGCTCGCGCACGAGCACGCCGCGCTTGGGGTAGACGATCACCCACTCCTCCTCCTGGAGCCGCGACAGCGCAGCGCGCACCGGCGTGCGGCTCACGCCGTGGGCCGCGGCGAGTTCGGCCTCGCTGAGCATGCTCCCCGGCGCGTAGAAGCCGTTCATGATCCCGGCGCGAATGGCCGTGTGCACGCGCTCGGCGGCGCTGGGGGAGTCGACCATTTCTCGCCTTCCTGCGCACGTGTCGCCATGCATACTTTTCTGGGCATGGCTCTTGGATACATGTTGTACTCTACGTGGACCAGTCGGTCAAGGTCTTGGAGACGCAACAGTTTTGGCATCACAATCGGTTCACAATCGACAGCGCTCCACCCGACTCTGGATCACCGGCATCCTGGCCGGCGTCGTCATCGTCGTTGTCGCGATCATCGGCGTCATCGCCCAGAATCAGTCGGCGCCGGGCGCGGCCCCCGCCCCCACCGCATCGGCGCCCGCCACTGGCCAGGCCAGCGACGCGCCGCAGCTCTCCCAGCTCGCCCGGCGTGATCCGGCAGACACCGCGGCCACGGGATCCGTCGATGCGCCGGTCGTGCTCATCGAATACGCCGACTTCCGCTGCGCCTACTGTTCCGTCTTCGCCAACGAGGTGCTGCCGACGCTGATGACGGAGTACGTCGATGCCGGCCTCGTGCGCATCGAATGGCGCGACGCCCCCGTGTTGGGGGAGACCTCGCCCGATGCTGCGATCGCCGCACACGCAGCAGGCGCGCAGGGCATGTTCTGGGAGTACGCCGAAGCGCTCTACGCGACATCGCCGACCGGCAAGACCGAGTGGAACCGCGACGCGCTGCTCGGTGTCGCCGCCACCGTTCCGGGGCTCGACGTCGACGCCTTCACCGTCGCGCTCGACGACCCGGCGCACGCGCAGCGCGTCGTCCGCGAGGCGCAGGAGTCCACGGCGATCGGCGTGAGCAGCACGCCGACCTTCATCGTCGGCAACACTCCCGTGCGCGGCGCTCAGCCGCTCAGCGCGTTCCGCGACGTGATCGACCAGGAGCTCGCAGCGGCGGGTCACTGATGGACATCGGCTACCTCGGCGCACTCCTCGGCGGAGTGCTCAGCCTGCTCAGCCCCTGTTCGGTGATGCTGCTGCCCGCGTTCTTCGCGTACGCGTTCACCGATCCGGCCACGCTGGTCGCGCGCACCGGGCTCTTCTACCTCGGCCTCGTGACCACCCTCGTGCCGCTCGGTGTTCTGGCCGGCGCGGTCGGAGCCTTCCTGCTGGCCAACCAGGGGCTGCTCGTGACCATCGCTGCGCTCGTCGTCATCGCGCTCGGGATCGTACAGATTCTCGGCATCCAGTTGCCGACCATCGGGCGGCGGGAGTCGAAGGATGCCGGCAGCAGCATCGCCGTCTACCTCCTCGGCGCGGCCTACGGCGTGGCCGGAGTCTGCACCGGTCCGATCCTCGGCTCGGTGTTGA
>JBEVGZ010000282.1:0-6275 GCA_040511515.1 Microterricola sp. | reverse complement strand
CGGGATCTCGACGTGCACGCCGGGCGGCACGTAGACGAAGGATCCGCCGGACCAGACGGCCGTGTTCAGCGCGGCGAACTTGTTGTCGCCGGAGGGGATGACGGTGCCGAAGTACTCCTCGAAGAACTCCGGGTGCTCCTTGAGCGCCGTGTCGGTGTCCATGAAGATGACACCCTGTGCTTCGAGTTCTTCGTTGATCTGGTGGTAGACCACCTCGGACTCGTACTGGGCCGCGACGCCGGCGACGAGGCGCTGGCGCTCTGCCTCGGGGATTCCGAGCTTCTCGTAGGTGTTCTTGATGTCGTCCGGCAGGTCTTCCCAGCTCTGGGCCTGCTTCTCGGTCGAGCGAACGAAGTACTTGATGTTGTCGAAGTCGATCTCGCTGAGGTCTGCACCCCAGGTCGGCATCGGCTTGCGGCCGAAGAGCTCGTAGCCCTTGAGGCGGCGTTCGAGCATCCAGGCCGGTTCGGACTTCAGGGCCGAAATGTCGGAGACTACCTCCTTCGAGATTCCTCGACGGGCGGATGCGCCAGCGGCATCCCCGTCATGCCATCCAAACTCGTAGACACCAAGTGACTCGAGCTCTGGGCGGTCGATGAGCACGTCCGACATTCTCTACCTCATTCTCCTGCCCGCTGTAACCGGATATCAGTCCGGCTCATTCCCGTGCCAAGCGCGAATGCGTCTGGCATCGGTGAACGATTGTGCGGGTGGCTGCATTGCGTACCTAAGATATTCAAAGACCAACTGTCGGAGCGCGCGGCTCTGCGTCGTGTGACGCATCGGCGCGTGACAGCGGTTCTCAAATCAATTGATTCTACAGCCACAAGGCTGGGGATCGGCGTGCGTGACGCTCAGCTTCACGCAAAGCATCAATCATGAAGGCGAATACACGGTGAAGCGCATCTACAACTGGCTGCCAACTCAGGTCGACGGGCGGGTGCGGCTCTTCGCGTGGCTCTCGTTCATCACGGAGCTGGTGATCATCGTGACCGGCGGCGCAGTGCGCCTGACCGGCTCAGGCCTCGGCTGCCCCACCTGGCCACTCTGCACCCCGGAGTCGCTGGTTCCGACGCCGGAGATGGGCATCCACGGTGTGATCGAGTTCAGCAACCGCATGATGTCAGGCGTCGTCGGCATCATCGCCGTGATTATGGTGCTGCTCGTGCTGCGCATGCGCAGGGAGCGCCGTGAGCTCTGGGTGCTCTCCCTCGTTCTGCTCATCGGCGTCGTCGCCCAGGCCATCGTCGGCGGCATCACCGTGCTGACCGGACTGCACCCCTTCATCGTCGGCTTCCACTACACGGCGTCGCTCATCATGTGCTGCGTCGCCGCCGCGCTCATCATCCGTGCGTACGCGGTGCCGGGCCCCCGAGAGTCCGCCGTCCCGCGCTGGTTCATGATCACGGCGCACGTGACGACGTTCTTCGTCGCGCTCACGATCGCCATGGGCGTGCTGACGACGGCATCCGGCCCGCACTCGGGTGACCTCAACGCAGCACGCACGGGATTCAACGCCGAGCTGTTCGAACACCTGCACGCGTGGCCCGCATACGCCACATTCGGCCTGACGCTGTTCCTCGCGATCGCTTCGATCAACGTCCGCGGCACAACGGTGCACCGCTGGACCCTCTACCTGTTGGCCGTCGAGGTTCTGCAGATCGCCGTCGGCCTGATCCAGGCGAACACCGGGCTGCCGGAGGCGCTCGTGGCGACGCACATGCTGCTCGCCGCGCTGCTCGCCTCGGCGATGACCGCGGTCGTGCTCAGCCTGAAGAAGCCGGTCGCCACCGCGGTTCCGCTGCCAGAGGCCTCCCCCGCTGCCGTCGCCTTGGCGCCGCAGCTCGAACTCGTAGAAACGGCCCCCTTCCAGAGCGGAAGGGGGCCGTTTCTTCGAGTTCGGGGCGCCTCGCTCTGCCCGCTGCACGTCGGCTCGAGCGAGCGGGTCGACGAGGAACGAGGAGGCCCGCACGGGAAGCCCCGAGCGGATCCGTTGGAGCGGCAGCTTCGGCATCCGAAGCACGCGGCAGCTGCATCGTGCCCAACACGGAGAAACGGCCCCCTCCCGGCGTGGGATGGGGCCGTTTCTCCGAGCTCGGCAGCCGCTTAGAAGGGCAGCAGCGGGTCGACTCCGACGGCGACGAAGAGCAGCGTCAGGTAGCCGATGGAGCCGTGGAAGACGCGCATGGGCGAGACCTCGCTGTGGCGGATCGCGTGGCTGTACAGGCGGTGCGTCTCGTAGATGAACCAGCCACCCGTCACGAGGGCGACGGCCGTGTAGAGCAGGCCCATGCCGGCGACGGGGATGAGCAGCAGGGAACACGCGACGGTCGCCCACGCGTAGAGGATCGTCTGCAGTCCGACCTGGGCGCGACCACGCACGACCGCGAGCATCGGAACGCCGGCCGCCTTGTAGTCCTCGCGGTACTTCATCGAGAGCGGCCAGTAGTGCGGCGGCGTCCAGAGGAAGATGATCGCGAACAGGATGATCGGCGGCCAGCTGATGTCGCCGGTCACGGCTGCCCAGCCGATGAGCACGGGCATGCAGCCGGCGACGCCGCCCCAGACGATGTTCTGGGCGGTGCGGCGCTTGAGGATCAGGCTGTAGAAGACGACGTAGAGCAGGATGGCGCCGAGGGAGAGCGCCGCGGCGAGCCAGTTGGTCGTGACCCAGAGCCAGATGATGGATGCCGCGCCCAGGCCGTATGCGAAGACGAGCGCCTCGCGGTCGCTCAGCTCCCCCGTGACGAGGGGACGGTTCTTCGTCCGCTTCATCACGCGGTCGATGTCGCGGTCGATGTAACAGTTGAACGCCCCGGCGGATCCGGCGCTCATCGCACCGCCGATCAGGGTCGCCAGCACGAGCCACAGGCTCGGGATGCCGTTCTGCGCCAGAATCATCGTCGGAGCGGTCACAACGAGCAGCAATTCAATGACGCGTGGCTTCGTCAGCGCCCAGTAGGCCCGGAGCTTGCGCCGCAGGTCCGGTCGCTGACTCTGGGTGCGATTCTCTAGTGCGACGTCCATTGCTCCTCTTACAGCCGGGTTCTCAGCCAATTCTAGGCCACGAATGCATAACGGGTTGCAGCGAGCATTCGTCACATCACGGCATGTGGCTGAGCGCTGTCTCTATACTGAAGAAGCTCGCCGGTCTCCAACGTGCGCACAAGTAATTCCGCCCGTCTGTGGCGAGCTGTGCGCGTCGGGGATGAGCCAATGACGATTTCGGCGCGGCATACCTCAACGGGAGCAGGCGCGGAATGCGCTGCCCCAACGCTTAGAAGGGTCAGTATCCAGTGGCAGATCTGCAATGGGATTCCATTGATAACAAGGCAGTTGACACCGCCCGCATTCTCGCGGCAGACGCAGTGGAGAAGGTCGGCAACGGCCACCCCGGTACGGCCATGAGCCTTGCCCCGGCCGCGTACCTCCTGTTCCAGAAGGTCATGCGCCGTGACCCGTCCGACCAGCACTGGCTCGGTCGCGACCGTTTCGTGCTCTCGGTGGGCCACAGCTCGCTGACCCAGTACGTGCAGCTGTACCTCGGCGGCTACGGCCTCGAGCTCGACGACCTCAAGTCGCTGCGCACCTGGGGCTCCAAGACCCCCGGCCACCCCGAGTTCGGCCACACCGACCACGTCGAGATCACCACCGGCCCGCTCGGCCAGGGCCTCGCCTCCGCTGTCGGTTTCGCATACGCCGCCCGCTTCGAGCGCGGCCTCTTCGACCCGGATGCCGCAGCGGGCACGAGCCCGTTCGACCACTTCGTCTACGTGATCGCCGGTGACGGCGACCTGCAGGAGGGCGTCACCAGCGAGGCTTCCTCGCTCGCCGGCCACCAGCAGCTCGGCAACCTCATCGCGATCTACGACAGCAACCAGATCTCCATCGAGGACGACACCCAGATCGCCTTCACCGAGGACGTCGCCAAGCGCTACGAGTCTTACGGCTGGCAGGTGCTCACCGTCGACTGGAAGAAGACGGGCGAGTACGTCGAGGACATGCTCGAGCTGAACGCCGCCATCGAGGCGGCCAAGGGCGAGACCGACAAGCCGAGCCTCATCGTGCTGAAGACCATCATCGGATGGCCGAGCCCGAAGAAGCAGAACTCTGGCAAGATCCACGGTTCGGCACTCGGCGCCGACGAGCTCGCCGCCGTCAAGGAGGTGCTCGGCTTCGATCCCGCCGAGAGCTTCGCCGTCTCCGACGAGGTCATCGCACACACCCGCAAGGCCGTTGAGCGTGGCGCAGAGCAGCACGCAGAGTGGCAGAAGGGCTTCGACGCCTGGGCCGCGGCCAACCCGGAGCGCAAGGTGCTCCTCGACCGCGTGCTCAGCGGCGAACTTCCCGATGAGGCCGAGTCCGCTCTGCCCGTCTTCGAGGGCGGCACCTCGGTGTCGACCCGCGCGGCATCCGGCAAGGTCATCAACGCCCTCGCCGGCGTCATCCCCGAGCTCTGGGGCGGATCGGCCGACCTCGCCGAGTCGAACCTCACGACGATCAACGGTTCGGCCTCCTTCGTGCCGAGCGAGCACTCCACCCACGAGTGGACGGGCAACCCCTACGGCCGCGTGCTGCACTTCGGCATCCGCGAACACGCCATGGCGTCGATCATCAACGGCATCGTGCTGCACGGCAACACCCGCGCATTCGGTGGCACCTTCCTGATCTTCAGCGACTACATGCGCCCCGCGGTGCGTCTGGCGGCACTCATGAAGGTCCCGTCGATCTTCGTCTGGACCCACGACTCCGTCGCCCTCGGCGAAGACGGCCCGACCCACCAGCCGATCGAGCAGCTGTCGACGCTGCGCGCGATCCCGGGCCTGGATGTCGTGCGCCCCGGTGACGCCAACGAGGTCAGCTACGCCTGGCTCGAGATCCTCAAGCGTCGCGGCGGCCCTGCGGGCATCGCGCTGACGCGTCAGAACATCCCCGTGTTCGAGCGTGGCGACGGCGACGCCTCCGGCGACGTGCTGGCCTCGGCCACGAACGTGGCCAAGGGTGCGTATGTCCTCGCGGATGCCGCAAACGGCACCCCCGACGTCATCATCATCGCCACCGGCTCCGAGGTGCAGCTCGCCCTGGCCGCCCGCGAGGAGCTCAAGGCCGATGGCGTTCACGCCCGCGTCGTCTCGGCTCCGAGCCTCGAGTGGTTCCAGGAGCAGTCCGCGGAGTACCGCGAGTCGGTTCTGCCGAAGAATGTCACGGCCCGGGTATCGGTTGAGGCCGGTCTGGCGTTGACATGGAATAGCTACATCGGAGACCAGGGTCGCGCCGTCTCGATCGAGCACTACGGTGCATCGGCCGACTACCAGACACTCTTCACCAAGTTCGGCATCACGACCGAAGCCGTCGTTGCCGCCGCCAAGGAATCGATCGCGTCGGCGTAAGCCGCGCTAAGGAGTATTGAACACAATGACTGAAGCAACTCCCCTCGCCCAGCTGTCTGCGGCCGGCGTCAGCATCTGGCTCGACGACCTCTCCCGTGAGCGCATCGTCTCCGGTGGCCTGCAGAAGCTGATCGACGAGAAGAACGTCGTCGGCGTCACCACGAACCCGACGATCTTCGCCAGCGCGCTGGCGAACGGCCACGCCTACGAGGCGCAGGTCGCCGAGCTCGCGGCATCCGGTGCCAGCGTCGACGAGGCGGTCTTCGAGATCACCACGCGCGACGTCGCAGACGCCAGCGACATCTTCCGCCCGGTCTACGACGCCAGCAACGGCGTCGACGGCCGCGTCTCGATCGAGGTCGAGCCGGGCCTCGCCCACGACGCAGCCGGCACCATCGCCCAGGCCAAGCAGCTCTGGGCCAAGGTCGACCGCGCCAACGCCATGATCAAGATCCCGGCGACCATCGCCGGCCTCGAGGCCATCACCGAGACGATCGCCGCAGGCATCAGCGTCAACGTGACCCTGATCTTCAGCCTGGCCCGCCACCAGCAGGTCATCGACGCGTACATCGCCGGACTCGAGAAGGCCAAGGCCAACGGCCACGACCTCTCCACGATCCACTCGGTTGCATCCTTCTTCGTGTCGCGTGTCGACACCGAGATCAACAACCGTCTCGACGCGATCGGCAGCGACGAGGCCATCGCGCTGAAGAGCAAGGCCGGCGTCGCCAACGCACAGCTCGCCTACGACGTGTTCATCAAGGCCTTCGAGACCGAGCGCGCGGCGGCCCTGCTCGCCGCAGGCGCCAACGCGCAGCGCCCGCTCTGGGCCTCGACCGGTGTCAAGGACCCGAGCCTGCCCGACACGCTCTACGTGACCAACCT
>JBEVGZ010000281.1:0-5455 GCA_040511515.1 Microterricola sp. | reverse complement strand
GCGGGCGGTCGCGTGATCTCAGGCATCGGAATGCTGCTGCACCAGGCCCTCGTGCAGGTGCGCATCTTCGTCGCCGGTGACCCATTCGCCGAACTCCCGAACGAGAAGACGGTCTTCGCCGCGATGAGCGGAGCGGTGCGTACACAGAGCGCAACGCACTCCGACCCTGTGGAAAGATAGAAGACATGCTGCGTTGGCTCACCGCCGGGGAATCCCACGGCCCAGAACTCATTGCCGTGATCGAGGGGCTCCCCGCGGGCGTCCCGGTCGCGTTGGACGACATCCGTGCCGATCTGGCACGCCGCAAGCTCGGCTACGGCCGCGGCGCCAGGATGAAGTTCGAACAGGACGAGCTCAACATCTCCGGAGGCGTCCGCCACGGCCTCAGCCTCGGCAGCCCCGTCGCCCTGCGCATCGGCAACTCGGAATGGCCGAAGTGGAAAGACGTCATGAGCGCAGAGCCCATCGACGAGTCCAAGCTGGGCCGCGGCCGCGGTGCCGCGCTGACCCGGCCGCGCCCGGGCCACGCCGACCTCGTCGGCATGCAGAAGTACGACTTCGACGAGGCCCGCCCCGTTCTCGAGCGTGCCAGCGCCCGCGAGACCGCCGCCCGCGTCGCCCTCGGCGCCGTCGCCCGTTCCTTCCTCTCCGAGCTCGGCATCCGCCTGGTCAGCCACACCCTCTCCATCGGCCCCGTGCGGGTTCCCGAGGGCAGCACGCTGCCGACACCGGATGACGTCGACACGCTCGACGCCGATCCGCTCCGCTGCTTCGACGAGGCAACGAGTGCGCTCATGGTCGCCGAGGTCGATGACGCCCACAAGGAGGGCGACACCCTCGGCGGCGTCGTCGAGGTGCTCGCCTACGGCGTTCCGCCGGGACTCGGCTCCTACGTGCACGGCGACCGCCGCCTCGACGCGCAGCTCTCGAGCGCGCTGATGGGCATCCAGGCGATCAAGGGCGTCGAGGTCGGCGACGGCTTCCTCACCACCACCCGCCGCGGTTCGGCCGCCCACGACGAGCTCTTCGTCGACGGCGAGGAGATCCAGCGCGCCAGCGACAAGGCCGGCGGCATCGAGGGCGGAATGAGCACGGGAACGCTGCTCCGCGTGCGCGCGGGCATGAAGCCGATCGCGACCGTTCCGCACTCGCTGCGCACCGTCGACGTCGCCACCGGTGAGGCCGCGGTCGCACACCACCAGCGTTCCGATGTCTGTGCCGTGCCGGCAGCCGGTGTCGTCGCCGAGGCCATGGTCGCGCTGACCCTGGCGAACGCGATGCTCGAGAAGTTCGGCGGTGACTCCATCGGGGAGACCCGCCGCAACCTCCGCGGCTACCTCGACGCGATCCCGAGCCGCCTGGCAACGGGCAGCACCAGCCGCCCGTTCTCCTGAGCGTGAGCAGCGTGAGCCCGCTCCTGCCACTCGTCTTCATCGGTCCGATGGCTGCAGGCAAGAGCAAGATCGGCCGTCTCGTCGCCCGCAGGCTCGTCGTGCCGTTCATCGACACCGACAAGGTCATCGCGGCCACGCACGGCCCGATCCCCGAGATCTTCGCCGTGCAGGGTGAGGCGGCCTTCCGTGCATTCGAACGGGATGCCGTCGCCGACGCGCTGCGTGGCGACGCCGTCGTGTCGCTCGGCGGGGGAGCTGTGCTGCACCCCGAGACCCGGCTCGCGTTGGCCGAGCACACCGTCGTGCTGCTCACAGTGACCCGCGACGCCGTCGCCAAGCGCCTGGTGGGCAGCGGCCGCCCGCTGCTCGGCAGCGCCGGCGAGAACAGCGACGCCGACGCCGTCGAACGCTGGGCAGCCATCGCCGACGCGCGCATGCCGATCTACGAGGCGCTGGCGACAGAAACATTTGACACCTCCGCTCGGCCGATCACGCAGATCGCCGACGACATCGTGACCTGGGCAAGAGAAAGATCGTGACCGTGACCGAATCAACGACAACCATCATCACCGTCGGCGGCGAGAAGCCGTACGACGTGCGCGTCGGCAACGACATCCTCGGTGGCATCAGCGAACACCTCGGCACCAAGGTCAGCAAAGTGCTCATCGTGCACAGCGCGACCGTCGCGGCCAAGGCCGCCGTGCTCCGCGAGCAGCTCGCCGAGCACTACCAGGTGCTCCTCGCCGAGATCCCCGACGCGGAGGCCGGCAAGCGCATGGAGGTCGCCGCCTTCTGCTGGCAGGTGCTCGGCCAGGCCGACTTCACCCGCAGCGACGCCGTGATCGGGTTCGGAGGCGGCGCGGTGACCGATGTTGCCGGCTTCGTCGCCGCCACCTGGCTGCGCGGCGTCACACTCGTGCAGGTTCCGACATCCGTCGCCGGCATGGTCGACGCGGCCGTCGGAGGCAAGACCGGCATCAACACCAACGAGGGCAAGAACCTCGTCGGAGCGTTCTACGAGCCGAGCGCCGTGTTCTGCGACCTCGACACCCTCGACACTCTGCCCCGGAACGAGGTGCTCGCCGGTTTCGCCGAGATCGTCAAGGCCGGATTCATCTACTACCCGGAGATCCTCGACATCATCGAGGCCGACGTCGACCGCGTCACCGATGTCACGACGCCGGAGTTCCGCCGCGTCGTCGAGCTCTCGATCGACATGAAGGCGCGTGTCGTCGCGGAAGACCTGCACGACCTCGCCCTGCGCGAGATCCTCAACTACGGCCACACCCTCGGCCACGCCATCGAACACGCTGAGCGCTACCAGTGGCGGCACGGCGCGGCCGTGTCGGTCGGCATGGTGTTCGCCGCCGAACTCGGCAGGCTCACCGGCTCACTCAGCGACGAGGTCGTCGCCCGCCACCGCAGCGTGCTCGAGTCGTTGATGCTGCCGACCAGCTACCCGGTCGGCCGCTGGAACACGCTGCTGGCGACCATGCAGCGCGACAAGAAGGCACGCGGCGCGATGCTGCGCTTCATCGTGCTCGACGACCTGGCGCGCCCGACCGTGCTGCAGGGGCCGGACACGAGCCTGCTGTTCTCGGCCTACCAGGAGATCGGCGACTGAGCCCAGGGTGCGCTCGGCCCTTGTCGGCGGCTCCGAGTTGTGCTGGGGTTGCTGACAGGCACTCCCGGGTGCCGATGACAGATGCGGAGGACCAGATGGGAACCGACAGCACCGGCCGAGTCGCGGTCAGGGACGGCTCGTGGGGCTTCCTGTGGTTCCTCGCGTACATCGGCGCGGCGATCTACTTCGTCTCGGTGTCCGACGGGTCATTCTGGGGCGTCATCCTCGGACTGCTCCAGGCGATCGTCTGGCCGGTCTACGTCGTCTACAACGTGCTCGTTCTGCTCGGGGCCTGAGCCGCCTGTGCCGCTAGGCTGATCGCATGACCAGCAACCCCGTCACCCGCGTCCTCGTGCTCAACGGTCCGAACCTCGGCCGACTCGGCTCGCGGGAGCCCGAGGTGTACGGCTCGGGCAATCTGGCCGACCTGGAGGCGCTGCTCGTGGCATCCGTTCCGTCCGGTGTCGAGATCGACCTGCGCCAGACGAACGACGAGGCCGAGCTCATCGACTGGCTGCACGAGGCGGTCGACTCGGCCAGCCCCGTCGTGCTGAACCCGGCCGCATTCACCCACTACAGCTATGGCCTGCGGGATGCAGCAGCACTCGTCACCACGGCTGGGCTGCCGCTGATCGAGGTGCACATCACCAACCCGCACACCCGCGAGGAGTTCCGCCACGACAGCGTGATCAGCGGGGTCGCGACGGGCGTGATCGCGGGCTTCGGCTTCGATTCCTACCGCCTCGCCGTCGACCACATTCTGCGATCTGCCCTCTAGCGTCTAAACTTGATCGCTGGGCCGTGTGCGTGAACGCACAGTGGCCGCGAAACTTTCCCAACTGAATGGACACAAACAATGGCTTCAACCGCTGACATCAAGAATGGCGTCGTGCTCAACATCGATGGCCAGCTGTGGACCATCATCGAGTTCCAGCACGTCAAGCCGGGCAAGGGCGGCGCATTCGTGCGCACCAAGATGAAGAACGTCGTCACGGGCAAGACCGTTGACAAGACCTTCAACGCCGGCGCCAAGATCGAGACCGAGAACGTCGACCGCCGCGACTTCCAGTACCTCTACGCCGATGGCGAGTCCTACGTGTTCATGGACGTCTCCGACTACGACCAGCTGCACGTTCCCGCCGCCGTCGTCGGCGACGCCATCAACTTCATGCTGGAGAACCAGGCCGTCACCCTCGGCCTGCACAACGGCAACCCGCTCTTCATCGAGCTGCCGGCATCCGTCGTGCTGCTCATCACGCACACCGACCCCGGCCTGCAGGGCGACCGCTCGACCGGCGGCACCAAGCCGGCCACCGTCGAGACCGGCTACGAGATCCAGGTTCCGCTGTTCCTCGAGACCGGCACCAAGGTCAAGGTCGACACCCGCACGGGTGACTACCTCGGCCGCGTCAACGACTAAGCGACGCTGACGCTGTGAGCGCACGCACCAAGGCACGCAAGCGCGCCCTTGACATCCTCTACTCCGCCGACATGCGGCAGATCTCCATCGACGACGCCATCGCGGCCGAGGCGGCGCGCGCCGTCAGCGAGCCCGCCCGTGCGGCGAGCTGGCTGTACGCCCGCGAGATCGTCGACGGCATCGTCGACAACAAGGCCGACATCGACGAGATGATCGAGACCTACGCCGTCGGCTGGACGCTCGCCAGGATGCCCGCGATCGACCGCGCCCTGCTGCGCATCGGCATCTGGGAGATCATGTACAACGACGAGGTGCCGGATGCCGTGGCCATCTCCGAGGCCGTCGAGGCAGCCACCGTGCTCTCCACCGACGACTCGGCCGGCTTCATCAACGGCCTGCTCGCGAAGATCGCGCAGGTGAAGCCGGGCGCCTAGCCCGTCACCGCTCCACGACGCCCGCACCTCCCCGCTACGGCTGGGGGTTGCGGGCGTCGTAGTTTCGGAACGAGGGCTGCGCGCGCACGATGACGGCGATCAGCGCGATGATGGCCAGGCCGCCGAACAGCGGGGGGAACCACAGTCCGACGGCCGTCGCCAGGATGCCGACGTAGAGATCTCCGAGCCGCGGCCCGCCGGCGACGACGACCGTGAAGATGCCCTGCAGGCGACCCTGCATCGCATCCGGTGTCGCCGTGAGCATCATTGTGCTGCGGAAGATGGCACTCACCTCGTCGGAGGCGCCCGTACCGGCCATCGCGATGGCCGCGATGACAAGCGCTGGCACGTTGACCTCGCCGAAGCTCTCGCCGACCGGGCCGAACCAGCCCGTCTGCATGGCGGCGACGACGAGGCCGAGCAGCGCGATGCAGCCGCCGTAGATCGTGATCGAGCGCGCGATCGCGACACCGTAGCGGTGCACATGCGCGACGGGCCCACTGAACACGCTGGTCAGGAAGGTGCCGAGCGCGGCGGCGGCCGTGAGGATTCCGACCGTGATCGCCCCGCCGCCGACGGCCAG
>JBEVGZ010000280.1:0-4770 GCA_040511515.1 Microterricola sp. | reverse complement strand
GTGCGACCGTGTTCGAGAACAGGTACGGCCGCGCGCGCTGGCGCAGCAGCGCGACGAGCTCAGCGTGTGCGGCGACATAGCCGCCGGACGCCCCGCCGAGGGCCTTGCCGAATGTGCCGGTGTAGATGTCGACCCGATCGGAGACTCCGGCCAGCTCGGGGGTGCCCCGGCCGTGCTCTCCGACGAAGCCGACCGCGTGCGAGTCGTCGACCATCACGAGTGCGTCGTAGCGCTCGGCGAGGTCGCAGATCTCGGCCAGCGGAGCCAGCGAACCGTCCATGGAGAACACGCCGTCGGTCACGATGACGCGGGTCCTGGCATCCGCTGCCGCGATCAGCTGGGCCTCGAGCTCGGCCATGTCGCGGTTGGCGTAGCGCAGTCGCCTGGCCTTGCAGAGACGGATGCCGTCGATGATCGACGCGTGGTTGAGCGCGTCGGAGATGATGGCGTCCTCAGCGGTGAAGAGCCCCTCGAAGACTCCGCCGTTCGCGTCGAAGCAGCTCGAGAACAGGATCGTGTCGTCGGTGCCGAGGAACTCGGAGACGCGCCGCTCCAACTCGATGTGCAGGTCCTGCGTTCCGCAGATGAAACGCACGCTCGCCAGGCCGAAGCCCCAGTCGTCCATCGCGGCCTTCGCCGCACCGATGATGTCCGGGTGATCGGCGAGCCCCAGGTAGTTGTTCGCGCAGAAGTTCAGCACATCGCCGCCGTTGGCCGTGATGTGCGCGGACTGCGCCGAACTGATGCGGCGCTCGTGCTTGTAGAGCCCGGCCGCTGCGATCTCGTCAAGGCTCTGCTGAGCCCGCTGTTTCATGGTTCCGTACATCTCAGACCTCACTCCAATCGAGCACGACCTTGCCGCCGTGTGCCTCCCGTGCCGCCGCGAAACCGGCCTCCCACTCCCGTGCCGGGAAGCGGTCCGTGATCACGGCAGAGAGGGAGCTGCGCAACTCGCTGCTGGACTGCAGCATGGCGCTCATCGCGTTCCACGACTCGTACATCTCGCGGCCGTAGATCCCCTTGATCGTGAGCATGTGCGTCACGACCTTGGCCCAGTCGACATCGATGGGAGCGCTCGGCAGACCGAGCATCGCCACGCGCCCGCCGTGGTTGAGGTTCTCGATCATCTCCGGCAGCGCGCCGGGGTGACCGCTCATCTCGAAGCCGACGTCGAAGCCCTCGCGCATGCCGAGCTCGCGCTGCGCCTCGACGATCCGCCGCTCCGCCACGTTCACGGTGAGGTCGGCGCCCATCTGCCTGGCCAGTTCGAGGCGCGGCTCCGAGACGTCGGTGACGACGATGTACCGTGCGCCGATGTGGCGCGCGACGGCCGCCGACATGAGGCCGATGGGTCCTGCGCCGGTGATGAGCACGTCTTCGCCGACGAGCGGGAAGCTGAGCGCGGTGTGCACGGCGTTGCCGAAGGGGTCGAAGATCGCGGCGACCTCGGGGGAGACGTCATCCGTGTGCACCCAGACGTTGCTCTCTGGGATCACCACGTACTCGGCGAATGCGCCGTCACGGTTCACGCCGACGCTCACGGTGCGAATGCACATCTGCCTGCGCCCAGCACGACAGTTGCGGCAGATGCCGCACACGATGTGGCCCTCTCCGGAGACGCGGGCGCCGATCTGCACGTCGCGCACGTCTCGGCCGATCTCGACGACCTCGCCGTAGAACTCGTGGCCGGGGATGATGGGCGGCTTGATGGTGCTCGCCGCCCAGGCATCCCAACTCTCGATGTGCAGATCTGTTCCGCAGATGCCGGTTCGCAGCACGCGGATTTTTACTTCATGGTCGCCCGGCTGAGGTTCGGGCCGATCGGCCAGTTCCAGTCCGGGAGCGCCGTGTGGCTTGAATAGTGCCAGCACTGATACGCCTCTCGCTCGTCGATGAACGCGGCGGCGGTCTGCCGCCGATGGTTGGTACAGAGGCGATGTTACCCCGGGCGACGGGGCCGGATCAGTCCGTTACGACGGCGTCGCCCAGCGTGTGGGCCTGCACGGCTTCGAGGTGCGCCTTGTGCGAGATCTTGTCGATCCAGGCCAGCGCCATGGCCGAGAGGATGAAGACACAGTGGATGATGACTTGCCAGAACACGCCGTCCCAGGTGTAGCCGCCGTCGTACTTCGGGTCGCCCATATCGCCGACGGCAATGAAGGTCTTCAGCAGGTGGATCGAGGAGATTCCGATGATCGCCATGGCCAGCTTGACCTTGAGCACGTTGGCGTTGACATGGCTGAGCCATTCCGGCTGGTCGGGGTGACCGTCGAGGTTGATCTTCGAGACGAAGGTCTCGTAGCCGCCGATGATGACCATGATCAGGAGGTTCGCGATCATGACGACGTCGATGAGACCGAGCACGAGCAGCATCACGCCGGTCTCTGTCAGCGTCTCCAGGTGGGTGATGAGGTGCCACAGTTCGCGCATGAAGAGCACGACGTAGACGCCCTGGGCGACGATGAGACCGAGGTAGAGGGGTGCCTGCAGCCAGCGGCTGAAGAAGATGGTGTAGCCGAGAGCTGCCGACGCCGGGCTCTTGCGGAATTGACGGGTCGGCGGCGTGACGATGCTCACTCGGGGCTCCAGGCTCTGAAAATGTGTGGTGGGGGTGAGCGCGACGCTGCGCAGAGAAATTCTAGGGGCAAGCGCACGGCCGAAGCTGGGTGCTGCGGTGCTGGCAATGACTCCGGGGTGCCGCTGCCGTGGCGGCATCCGCTAGACTCGGCAACGCGAAGGGGAGTATCCCACCGGGCAGAAATGCCCATTTCGAATCCGTCAATACGAGCACCGCGGTCGGTGTTCCGGGCTCGGGACGCGAGGAATCGGCCAGGCCGGATCATCGTGGGGGAGAGACTTTCGAGTTTCGTGCTACCCACCGCAAGTGGCGAAGCACTCCCTCCGAAAGGTCCCCGTGCAACTCGAGCTGCCCATCGCATTCGAAATCGGATCACTTGTCGTTCTGACGCTGATCCTCGTCGCCGATCTCCTGATCGTCTTCAAACGCCCCCACGTGCCCTCCATGAAAGAGGCATCGCTCTGGGTGGGTTTCTACGTCTTCCTGGCCCTGGTGTTCGCCGGGCTCATGCTGCTGTTCGCAGGTGGCGAGTACGCGGGCCAGTTCCTGGCCGGTTGGCTCACCGAGTACAGCCTGTCGATCGACAACCTGTTCGTCTTCGTGATCATCATGGCCCGCTTCAGCGTGCCGCGGAAGTACCAGCAAGAAGTGCTGATGGTTGGCATCATCATCGCCCTCGTGCTGCGCGGAATCTTCATTCTGCTCGGCGCCCAGCTCATCGAGAGCTTCAGCTGGGTCTTCTACATCTTCGGTGCCTTCCTGCTCTACACGGCGATCAAGCAGGCCTTCGGCAAGGAGGAAGAGGGCGACGGAGAGAACGGCCTCATCCGTTGGCTGCGCCGCCGTGTGCACATCAGCGATGACTTCGACGGCGCCAAGGTGCGCACCGTCATCGACGGCCGCAAGGTGCTCACCCCGATGATTATCGTCTTCATCGCGATCGGTACCACCGACCTGATCTTCGCCCTCGACTCGATCCCGGCGATCTTCGGCATCACGCAGAGTCCGTTCATCGTGTTCACCGCGAACGTGTTCGCGCTGATGGGTCTGCGCCAGCTCTACTTCCTGCTCGGCGGCCTCCTGGAGCGTCTCGAGTACCTCAAGTACGGCATCGCGTTCATCCTGTTCTTCATCGGTGTCAAGCTCGTCTTCCACGCCATGCACACCAACGAGCTGCCGTTCATCAACGGCGGCCACGGCATCGAGTGGGCTCCGGAGATCGACACCTGGACATCTCTCGCGGTGATCATCGCGTCGATGGCGGTCGCGACGATAGCGAGCCTGATCAAGGCACGTGCGGATGCCAAGAAGCGCGGTCACACGCTGCTCGAAGAGGTTCCGCACTTCACTGAGGACTAATCGGAACCTGCCTCGGCCGGTTATCGTAGTGTGGGCGACGCGCACATGCGCGTCGCCCTCTTAGCGTCTGGCCGCGCATCGGGCTGCTCTGGATATCGTGGCGGCAGTGTCGACGGATCCGCTGAGGGCTTCGCGTGCGTCGCTGCTCCTTCGTCGCGGCGCCGCTCGCTCGAGCCATCGTGCGGAGAGAGCGCCGTGCATGTGCACGCTGGCTCGAGAGAGCAGCCGAGGAACGAGGCCGCCCGAAGCCCTGGGCGGGGGTGCGGGGTTCCTACCCACGCCGGCTCGAGGGAGCGCCCGCGACCGAAGCCCTGAGCGTCTGACTAGATCGGGCTTGCCCGCTCCCGCACCAGCATCGGTGGCGGTTCCCGAGAATGCCTGAGTAGGGGCTGCCGCCTCTCGCGACGCTGCGCGTCGCGCTACTCGACCAACAGAGATTGCCGCTTATCCAGTAGGTCGGCTCGTTGCGTGCGGGACTTCGTGGATCGTCGCCAGGGGGTGTCCGCGTCGGAGCGTCCGCAGCGGAGCCACGGCGGCGGTTTCACGTGTGGGACGCCACCGATCATCATGATCTGCCAGCCGCTGCTCTCGATGGTGTGGTGGTGGAACCAACACAACAGGACACCGTTGCAGGTTTCCGTTTCGCCACCGTTGTGGTGCTCCTGGACGTGGTGGATCTCGCTCCACGCGGCCGGAATGCTGCAGCCGGGGATGATGCAGCCCCCGTCGCGGAGGCTGATCGCCCGGCGTTGCGTCGCGTTGAAGAGGCGGTCCTGGGTGCCGATGGCGTTGATCGTGCCGTCCGGGCCGATCACCACGTGCTGTTGCCCGCC
>JBEVGZ010000279.1:0-3137 GCA_040511515.1 Microterricola sp. | reverse complement strand
GGCCGGCATCCAGAGTGCCTGGCTGAGGACAGCGACGATGAGCAGCACGGCCAGAACGGAGAGGGTCAGCGCCGAGCGCCGCAGGAGATCGGGCGGGAGCACTCCGGAGAGCCTGCTGCCGCGCGCGGCACCGGATGCTGTGACGCCCGCCGCTGCCGCCGTGCCCGCCTGCGGTGTGCCTGCCTCCCGTGGGGCATCGGATGCCGCAGCTGCCTGCCCCGCATCAGCCTCGGTCACCAGCATTCCCTCTCACCCCGGCGCCGTCCGCCGCCCACTCAGTCTAGGGCGGCGCCGACAGCCCTTCACAGTCCATTGAGAGCGGCCAAATGGCCGCTTTTCGACCCCATAAGTGGCCATTTGACCGCTCTCACTGGAATTGCTCGGCGGGCGCCGCTCAGTAGCGGATGGCGTCGATGACCTTGACCCGCACGGCGACGAGGGCGGGCATCAGCCCGGCGAGGGCGCCGACGACGGTCGCACAGACCATGCCGAGCAGCGCGGCCTCGGCGGGGAACGGCGGGAAGTCGGTGATCATGCCCTGACCGATGAACTCCTCGACCATCGGAGACTTGACGATCAGGATCGCCAGCATGACGCCGACCGCTCCGGCCGCGATCGTCGCCACGACGCTCTCCATCATCACCGCGAAGAACACGCGCCCGGCCGTAGCCCCGAAGCTGCGGCGGATGCCGATCTCGCGGATCCGCTGCTTCACGGTGACCATCGCGATGTTGACGAGCCCGAGCGCGCCGAGCAGCAGCACGAGCGCCGCGACACCGCCGACCATCAATTTGAGCGAGAGCATCGGATCGTCGTCGTAGGCGCCGGGATCCGAACGGTAGACCTCCGCCGTGAACCCGTCGCCGAGCCTGGCCTGCACATCGGACTGGATCTCGACGCGCATCTGCTCGCTCAGTTCCGGCGGTACCCACAACTCGTACTCCGGCTGCTGCACGGGCTGCGCCGCCGGAGCGACCGCGGCATATGCGTCGCTGAGCATATACATCGTCGGTTCGGTGTCCCAGCTTTGCGAGCGGTGGACCCCGACGATGACCGCCGTCGTCGGCGACTCCCCCAGCAGCTTCACCGTGGGATTCTGGGCCAGATCGGGGGCGCCGAGCCGCTGCCAGAATGCCTCGTTCACGACGATCGCGGGGGCCAACCGCTGCTCGTCGCCCGCGGCGAACCAACTGCCGTGGTCCATCTGCAGACGGTGCATCACCGCGTAGGGCTGGTCAACGGCCTGCACGGGGAGGTTCACGGCCCCATCGACGAACTGCACCGTCGCCTGCCCGTAGCCGATGCGGCCGGCATAGTCGACGCCGTAGCGCTCGAGGCTCTCGTGCCAGATCGCGCTCATCAGCTCGGGGTCGATGGTGCTGCCGTCATCCGAGTACGCGGAGAGTTTGAGGGTGGCGGAGCGGCCACCGTAACGCTCGTTGCTCTCGGTCATCGCCTGCCCTGCGATGCCGGCGACGCCGACGACCGTCGTGATCGCGCACACGGCCACGGCAACGCCGATCAGGGAGAGCAACACACGGGTGCGGTGGATCCGCAGCTCCTGCCATGCCTCGCTGAGCGCACCGACGAGCTCGGTGAACAGCCGGCTCACGCGCTGATCCCGTCTTCGGATTCCGCGTCGACGTCGAGCTCGGTGCTGAGAATCCGCTTCCGGTGGACCTCGACGAGTGGGGATGCCGCCCGCGGCAGTTGTCTGCGGACGGCGACCAGGTCGCCGGGCCCGCCGTCGTCGCGCACGACGCTGAGCACCCCGTGATCCAACAGCAGGTGTCTGGTCGCCAGATCGGCGATCGCCGGGTCGTGGGTGATGGTGACGAGCGCGGCACCGGTGGAGAGCGCCACCTCATCGAGCAGCTCCATCACGCTGGCGCCCGTCTCGACGTCGAGTGCTCCGGTCGGCTCATCGGCCAGGATGACCCGCGGCCCGCGCACCAGAGAGCGCGCGATGGCGACCCGCTGCTGCTCGCCGCCGGAGAGCTTCTCCGGCATGGAGTCGATCCGGTGGCCGAGGCCGACCCGTTCGAGCATCTCTGCGGCCAGCTTCGAGCGGTTCCAGAACTGCTTGCCGGTCGAGTAGAGCAGCGGCGTCATCACGTTCTCCCTGGCCGTGCGGCCGGGCAGCAGGTTGAACTGCTGGAAGATGAAGCCGATCTCGCGGCCGCGCACCCTGTCGCGTTCGGCAGAGGAGAACGTCGACACCGGCCTGCCGTCGAAGGTGATCGTTCCGGTGGACGGTCCGTCGAGCAGCCCCATCAGGTTGAGCAGGGTCGACTTGCCCGAGCCCGAGCGACCGACGATCGAGAGCCGGTCGCCGGCAGCCACCTCCAGGTCGATGCCGTGCAGGATGGTGAGCGGTGCGGCATCCGGAAGTGGGACCGTCTTGGTCACCCCGTCGAGCGTGAGCAGCACGGTCACTTGCCCTCACACGCCATGCCGCCGCCCGGCATCGGCGTGCAGCCAGGGTCGAGCGCTGGCGGGGCACCCGGCACGAACTCGAGGATCGTGTCTCCCTCGGCCAGGCCGCTGACGATCTCGACGACGGTGCCGTCGTTCAGGCCAAGCACCACGGGACGTTCTTCCGTGCCGCCGTCGGGCAGCGGGGCGAAGACGGTGCCGTTCTCCGCGGAACCCTTGACCGCGGTCGTGGGGATGGTGAGCACGTTCTCCGCGCTGCCGGCCGCGATGGTGATGTCGGCGGCGAGCCCGGCGAAGACCGTGATGTCGGCCGGGATCGCGCAGCGCACGGTCGTTCCCGTGCCGCCTCCCGTTCCGGTTCCCGCTGCGCCCGTTGCGCCGCCTGCACCGGCTCCGTCGCCGGCGCCGGGCAGCGGCGTCGTGATCATCAGGCCGGTGCACTGGAACGGAGCAGGCCCGCCCGTGATGGCGATCGTGGCCTCGGTCGGTTTGCTGACGAGCCGGTACTGCTGTTCCGGACTGAGCGCGCCCGTCACAGAGAAGCTGGGCGGCGCGATCTGCCCCGTCGTGTCTCCGACGGCGAGCTGCTGCCCCTCCAGCACGGTGAGCGCGGTGAGCGTTCCACTGATCGGCGCGAACACCTTGGCGTAGCTGATCGACGGTTTCGGCTGCGTGATCGTCGGCATGCCGTCCGGTCCGAC
>JBEVGZ010000278.1:0-5618 GCA_040511515.1 Microterricola sp. | reverse complement strand
GTGCAGATTGCGGTGGCCAATGACGGCGAGGTCGCCTCGTCCCCGACGCAGGGCTACGGCATCACCGGCATGATCGAGCGCGCGGCCCTGCTCGGCGGCACCTGCCAGGCCGGTCCCACGCCGGGCGGCGGGTGGAGCGTCACCGCGGTGCTTCCTCGTGTTGGATGGACCTCATGACAATCCGAGTGCTCATCGCCGACGACCAGGAGCTCGTACGCACCGGTCTCAGCATGATCCTCGGCGCCCAGCCCGACATCGAGGTGGTCGGCCAGGCGGTTGACGGGAACGAGGCGGTTGCGCTCGCCCGCAGCCTCCGCCCCGATGTGTGCCTCTTCGACATCCGGATGCCGGGCCTCGACGGCATCGAGGCCACGAGGGCCATTGCCGGTCCAGGCGTGGAGAACCCGATGGCGGTCGTGATCATCACGACCTTCGACCTCGACGAGTACGTCTACGCGGCGCTCCGGGCCGGCGCCCGCGGATTCCTGCTCAAGGATGCCGGCTCTGCGCTGCTCGGTCAGGCCGTGCGCGCGGCCGCCGATGGCGATGCCCTGATCGCTCCGAACGTGACCGTGCGACTGCTCGAGGCGTTCGCCGGTGCTGCGCCGACGGAGCTGGCGCACCCACCGGCACAGCCGATCGAACCGCTCACCCACCGCGAAGAAGAGGTGCTCGCCAAGGTGGCGGTCGGGCTCAGCAACAGCGAGATCGCGAGCGAGTTGTTCATCACGCTCAGCACGGTGAAGACCCACCTCGCCAGCCTGATGGCGAAACTCGGCGCGCGGAATCGCGTCGAGATCGCCATCTGGGCGCACCAGACCGGGCGCATCCCGAATCCGTCGTGACCACGCCGGTCAGCGTGGCGGCGCTAGGACCGGATGCGCAGCTGCCGGGAGGGGTGAGGCTGGAGCAGCGCGCCCTCGACCCGGCACGTTGCAGCGGCGGTGTCCATGGCCAGGCTGAGCAGGCGTGACCAGCCGTCCTCCTGCTCGGGAACGCCATCGTGAACGAGCGCGCTGACCGATGCCGCAAGGGTCGCGTCGCCCGCCCCCATCGTGTCGATGACCTCTCCGGGCATGTCGGTGATTCCGGATGCGGTGGTGACACCGGCGGATGTTGTGATCGTCGCGCCGTCGCGCCCGGCCGTGGCGAGCACGGTTCGCGCGCCCGCGGCAAGCAGCCGATCACGCAACTCTTCCAGCGAGGAGCCGTAGAGCAACTGTGCGTCCTCGTCGCCGACCTTGGTGAGCAGGCTCCGGCCGGCGAGCGCTTCGAAGTTCGCGACGAACACGTTCCTGTCACTGAGCATGCCCGCGCGCGGATTCGGGTCGATCACGAGCCGAGACTCCGGCCGGTGCACACGTGCGGCGAGTGCAGCCGACTGCGAGGGGTTGTCGAACGGAAAGCAGCTGACGACGACGAGCGTTGCGGCGTCGATCGCACTGACGACCTCGGCGGTGAAAGCGATCTCGCGGTGTTGGGCGGCCGCGTTGAACACGTAGCGAGGCTCGCCGTCGACGCGCTCGGAGAGCGCCACGGAAGTTCCGAGCTCAGCCGATGAGGCGAGCAATGTGACGTCGTGGTCGCGGAGGTACTCCCGCACGCTGGCGCCGTCAGCATCGGCCCCCAGCGTGGCGATGAGGGTGGTCGGGACACCGAGCGTGCGGAGGCCGACGGCGACGTTGAGTCCGGCACCGCCCACGAAGTCCCGGGTCCCGTCGGCGTCAACGATGCGATCGATCAGGGCGTCGCCGATCACGACGACGTGCGCGGCGGTGGTGGGGTCGGCACTCATGACGGGGTGATCTCTCCAGATCCGCGGATGATGAGTTGGGTCGGCACCGCGTAACTGCGTGCCGGCGATGCATCGCCGTCCAGGCGGGCGAAGATGCGCTCCGCCGCCAACTCTCCGATGCGCTGCGGGTTCTGGGCGACGACGGTGACGCCGGGCTCGAGGAGATCAGCGAGGGGGATGTCGTCGAAGCCGACGATGGCAACGCTCTGCTGCAGGCCGCGCTCACGGAGGGCGCGCACCGCGCCTATCGTCACGAGGTTCTGGCTGCTGAACACAGCAGACGGCGGGTTCTCCGAGTCGAGCAGCGCGAGCAGCGCGGTGCGTGCCGTCTCCTCATCGTGGAGCCCATCGATCACGGGGATGTCCGAGGTGGCAACGCCCGCGCGGCCCAGTTCTTCGAGGAACCCGCGGCGGCGCTCTTTGGCGCTCTGGATGTCGACCCGGTCGCCGAGGTAGGCAATGCGGCGGTGCCCGTGCTCAAGCAGGTGCCGTGTGGCGACTGCCGCGCCTGCCGCACCGTCGCTTGCCACCACATCGGCTTCGACGCCCGCAGGCTCGCGGTCGACGAACACCACGGGGGTGCCGCGGCGCAGTTCGGGCAGCAGGTACGCCTGACTGCGCGAAACGGTGGTGAGGATGAGGCCGTCGACGCGCCTCCGAAGAAAGGCATCGACCATCGACTCCTCGCGCTCCGGGTCGTCGTCAAGGCTGGAGGCGAACACGGCGATGCCCCTCGCGAGTGCCGCCTCTTCGACGGCACGGTGCAGGGCACCGGAGAAGGGGTTGGCAACGCTACCGACCAACAGGCCGAGTGTCTTCGTGCGCCCGTCCGCCCTGCGCAGATTCCCCGCATGCAGGTCGGGCTGGTAGTTGAGGCTCGTCGCCGCCTTCATCACGCGCTCGATCGTGGCCTCCGAGACGTTCGGCTCGCCGTTGATCACACGCGAAACCGTTTTGATCCCCACCCCGGCCAGGGCGGCGACGTGCTTCATAGTGGGCCGAGTCCGTGCATCACCAGACTCAGGAAGAATTTTTGACAACGATGTCACGATTGTTTCTCCAATGTGCTGAATGGACTTGACTCTAACAGTATTAATGCCATAGAACTACGTATGACATCGTTGTCATGAAGCACTGCTTCACTCAATCCAAGGAGAGATTCACTGATGAATCGCACAGCAAACACTCGATTCGCCAAGCGCCTTCTCGCGGCCGGGTCGATCACGGCAATTTCGGCACTCGCGTTCACTGCCTGTTCCTCAAGCACCCCGGATGCCGCGGGCGCGGGAGCGGGAGCCGACTCCGATGCAGTCGGCGTCTCGCTCATCGTCAAGACCACCGCAAACCCCTTCTTCGTCGCCATGCAAGATGGCGCGAAGGCCGCGGCCGAATCCGCTGGAGTTGAGCTCACGCTCGCCGCCGGCAAGAGCGATGGCGACGAGGACACGCAGATTCAAGCGATCGAGAACGCCATCTCTAAGGGCGACGCCGGCATCCTGATCACGCCGAACGGACCGGGCGTCGAAGATGCCCTCGTCAAGGCACGGGATGCCGGGCTTTATGTGATCGCGCTCGACACGCCACCGTCCAACCCCGACTCCGTCGACATCACCTACGCCACCGACAACTTCCTCGCTGGCCAGTACATCGGTGAGTGGACGGCCGCCAAGCTCGGTGGCGAGAAGGCGACGATCGCCTTGATCGACCTCTTCGACGACAAGATCGTCTCCGTTGACGTCGACCGCGACCAGGGCTTCCTCGATGGCATGGGTATCGATCTCGCCGACCCCGCGAAGAACGGTGATGAGGCCGAGACCGGAAGCTACAGCGGCGGTGAGTACGAGATCGTCGGCAATGCCGCGTCGCAGGGCGCAGAGGACGGCGGCCGCTCTGCCGCAGAGAACCTGATCAGCAAGAACCCCGACATCAACGTCGTCTACACGATCAACGAGCCTGCGGCCTACGGTGCCTCGCAAGCGCTCGAGGCCGCAGGGATCACCGACGCGATCGTCGTGTCGATCGACGGTGGTTGCGCGGGCGTCGGCCAGGTTGAAGAAGGCATCATCAACGCCACCAGCCAGCAGTACCCCGTGAAGATGGCGGAACTGGGTGTGCAGGCGATCGTCGACCTCGTTGCCAACGGCACCAAGCCGGAGGTCACGGAGGGCCTCGACTTCTACAACACCGGTGTCGCCCTCGTCACCGATGACCCGCAGAGTGGCGTCGACTCTATCGACTCCGCTGAAGCGCTGACCATCTGCTGGGGCTAGCCGCTCCACGCCACCAACAGCACCGGGTTCGGGGTGCCGCCACCGCGGCCCCCGACCCGGAATGCCCAACAACCACCGCACGAGACCATCGGAGTTTTCACGTGAGTCAACAGACAAGCTCGGTTGCACCAGAGACCGCAGCTCTTGACCTGGCCGAGGAGTTCCTCGACCGAACCACGCCCCTCAGCCGCATCCGCAATGCGCTTCACCGCTACCCGGCAATCAGCCCCGCCGTCGTTCTCGTGCTCGCCGTCATCGTCTTCGGCTTGCTCAACGAGCGCTTCCTGAACCCGGCCAACCTGTCGCTGATCACCCAGCAGGTCGCCGTCGTCGGCACGCTGGCCATCGCCCAGACCCTCATCATCTTGACCGCCGGAATCGACCTCTCCGTCGGGGCCGTGATGGTGCTGTCCTCCATGGTCATCGCCCAAAGCACCGTGCAGGCAGGGCTGCCCGCCATTCTCGGCCTCGCTGCCGGCCTGCTCGTCGGCCTCGCCGCCGGCGCCCTCAACGGTTTCTTGGTGACGAAGTTCCGACTTCCACCATTCATCGTCACCCTCGGAACGCTCAACATCTTCGTCGCCCTCACACTTCTCTACTCCTCGGGTGCCACCATCCGCGGCGCCGAGATGCCCGCACTCCTCACCTGGACGGGCGAGACCTTCCAGGTCGGCGGCGTGAACTTCACCATCGGCGTGGTGCTGATGCTTGCTGTCTACATCGTCGTCGCCTTCATACTCGGGCGCACGGCCTGGGGACGCCACGTCTACGCGGTCGGCGACGACAAAGAGGCCGCACGCCTCGCCGGCATCAGCGTGAATCGCGTGTTGATGAGCGTGTATCTGGCCGCTGGCGCGATCCTCGCGATCGGCGCCTGGATCCAGATCGGCCGCAGCAATGCGGCATCCCCGAATGCCGGCCTCGACCTCAACCTCGATTCGATCACCGCCGTGGTGATCGGAGGAACCAGCCTGTTCGGTGGGCGAGGCACCGTCTGGGGCACACTGCTCGGCGCACTCATCGTCGGGGTTTTCCGCAATGGCCTCTCCCTGGCCGGGCTTGACGTTCTCTGGCAGACCTTCGCTGTCGGTGTGCTCATCGTCGTCGCCGTCTCGGTCGACCAGTGGATTCGAAAGGTACGCAAATGACACTCAGCGCCCCCACCCAGCCGGCTGCGGAACCCGCGGCTGCGGAGACTCGCACGCCCATCCTTCAAGCCAAGCGCCTGGTCAAGACCTTCGGCCGTGTCGTCGGCCTCGACGGGGTGAGCCTGGAACTCTATCGCGGAGAGGTTCTCGCCATCATCGGCGACAACGGTGCAGGCAAGTCAACCCTCATCAAATGCCTGACCGGGGCCGAGATCCCCGACGAAGGCGAACTCTACCTTGAGGGCCAGCGGGTGAACTTCAAGCGCCCGCAAGATGCGCGCGAAGCCGGCATCGAGACGGTCTACCAAAATCTCGCCGTCTCGCCGGCACTCGATGTCGCCGCAAACCTCTACCTGGGACGCGAGATCCGCAAAGCCGGAGTCCTCGGCTCGCTGTTCCGCATCG
>JBEVGZ010000277.1:0-4368 GCA_040511515.1 Microterricola sp. | reverse complement strand
CGCGCCAGTGTGGGTTGACGCACGGCGAAGGCTCCCGCCACACGCCGGCTTGAGCGAGCGCGTCGACGAGGAACGAGGAGGCGCGCCCGCGAAGCCCTGAGCGCGTGTGCGAAGGCGGCCGCCCCCGGCATCCGCAGCCTCACCATCACGCCAGGGCACTCGGCTTCGGTCGCGGCCTCGTTCCTCGGCTGCTCCCTCGAGCCAGCAGGGGTTTCCACACGCCGGCTTGAGCGAGCGCGTCGACGAGGAACGAGGAGGCTCGCCCGCGAAGCCCTGAGCGCGTGTGCGAAGTGGGCCGCACCGGCATCCGCAGCCTCACCATCACGCCAGGGCACTCGGCTTCGGTCGCGGCCTCGTTGCTCGGCTGCTCCCTCGAGCCAGCGTGGGGTTTCCGCGCACCCTCGTGGGTCTTCGCGATGGCCGCTCAGGTGCCGGGGGCGTTGTCGGCGAGCCAGCCGTCGAGGTCGCTCGGGGTGTCCGTGATGATGCCGTCGACGCCGAGCGCCTGCACCTCCGCCCAGCTCCGCTCCGAGTTCAGCGTGTAGCAGATGACACCGATCCCGACCTCGTGCAGGCGCTGCAGCGCCTGCGGAGCCTCGGTGACCGACTGCGCCGTCGTGCCGAGCGCGAGCACCCCGAGTCGCAGAGCCATCGGCACCGGGTCGGCAGGCAGCTCCCGGATCAGCAGCATCCTGGGCTGTTTGGGCGCGGCGGTCTGCAGGTTCTGCAGTGTCTCGATGCTGAAGCTCTGCAGCAGCACCCGTGATCCGACGCCGGAGCGCTCGAGTGCCTCCACGACGATCGCCAGCTGCTCGAGCGACCAATCGGCCTTGAGCTCGATGAGCAATCGCTTGTCGTAGCCGCCGGCCAGCTCCAGGAACTCGTCGAGGCTCGGCATCCGAGTGTCGACGAAGTCCTCGCCGTAGAAGGCGCCGACATCGAGCCGCTTCAGCTCGGCAACGCTCAGATCGGCGACCCGCTTCGGCGAGCCGGCCACCCGCTTGAGCGTCGTGTCGTGGAAGAGCATCGGAACGCCGTCGCGGCTGAGCTGAACATCCGTCTCGACGAACTGCATCGACGGGTTCTCGAAGGCCGCGGTGAAGGCCTCGATGGTGTTCTCGGGGGCGACGGAGCGGTCGCCACGGTGACCGGCGATGAATGCCGCATCCCCCGGCAGTCGCAGGGAGCCGAAGACGTCGGAGGCATACACGTCAGGGGCGCCGGGCGTGAGGACCAGGGTGTTGAGCAGGGCGAGCGAGGTGGCGGTGGCGAGAATCGCTGCAACCCGAGCTTTCACGTGGTGACCTTTCGACCGTTCCGCGCCCCATCGCGCGGTCTGAGAGTCGAAACACTAGCGCAGCCGTTACCTTTTCGTTACTTAAAGAAAGTGGCCGCCGACGCCCCAGAAAGGGTGTCGGCGGCCGGAGTTCGAAGGCTCAACCTGCAGAGGCTAGATCAGGCCCTTGGTGTGCCAGACGGTCTTGGTCTCGGTGAAACCGGTGATGCGGCCGAGCGTCGGCGCCGCGGCATCCGCGCCGTTCTCCGGTGTGAAGACGCGCTTCAGGGTGTCGGCCGCCGCGACCTGCAGCGAGATCCAGTCGAGGTCTCCCCCGCCAACCAGGTCGATGGCGTTGACGTCGGCGTGGCTGGCCAGCCACGGCGCGATCTCGGCCGGCGAACCGGTGAGGATGTTGACGACGCCGCCGGGGACGTCGCTCGTTGCCAGCACCTCGCTCAGGCTGATCGCGGCAAGCGGCAGCTTCTCGCTGGCCACGACGACGACGCTGTTTCCGGCGACGAGGGCGGGCGCGACGGCCGAGACGAGGCCGAGCAGCGAGCTGTCCTGCGGTGCGATGATAGCGACGACACCGGTCGGCTCCGGTACCGAGATGTTGAAGTACGGACCGGAGACGGCGTTGGCGTTGCCAGCGACCTGCACGTACTTGTCGGCCCAGCCGGCGTACCAGACCCAGCGGTCGATCGCTTCGTCGACCTGGGCGGATGCCGCTGCGGCGGTGACGCCCTCGGCATCGCGGATCTCGGCGACGAACTGCGCACGGCGCCCCTCGAGCAGCTCCGCGATGCGGTACAGCACCTGCCCGCGGTTGTAACCGGTGGCGCCGGCCCAGCCGCCGACGGCCGAGCGGGCGGCCACGACGGCGTCGCGGGCGTCCTTGCGGCTGGCGAGTGCGGCGTTGGCGAGGAACTCACCGCTGGCGGAGAGCACCTCGTAGGTGCGGCCGGACTCGCTGCGCGGGAACTTGCCGCCGATGTAGAGCTTGTAGGTCTTGGGAACGGCGAGACGGGTCATTTGCTGGCCTTCTTTGCGGTCTTGGCCTTCGGGGTAACGGCACTGGTTGATGCTGCGGTGACGGCCTTGGCCGGTGCCGCGCTGCTGGAGGCAGGCTTCAGGTACGCGGCGAGGCCGTGACGGCCGCCCTCGCGGCCGTAGCCGGACTCCTTGTAGCCGCCGAACGGGCTGGCCGGGTCGAACCGGTTGAAGGTGTTCGCCCAGATCACGCCGGCGCGCAGCTTGTCGGCCACGGCCAGGATGCGGCTGCCCTTGTCCGTCCAGATTCCGGCGGAGAGGCCGTACGGCGTGTTGTTCGCCTTGGCGATCGCCTCGGCCGGCGTGCGGAACGTCAGCACGGAGAGCACTGGGCCGAACACCTCGTCGCGGGCGATGCGGTTGCTCGTCGCGACGTTGGTGAAGATCGTCGGGGCGAACCAGAATCCGTTCTCCGGGATGGCGCAGTCGGCGGTCCAGCGTTCTGCACCCTCGGCCTCACCGATGTCGCTGAGCTCGCGGATGCGCTCCAGCTGCTCGCGGCTGTTGATGGCGCCGATGTCGGTGTTCTTGTCGAGCGGGTCGCCGAGGCGCAGCGTCGAGAGTCGCGCCTTCAACCGGTCGACGACCTCGTCGTGGATGTTCTCCTGCACGAGGAGGCGGCTGCCTGCGCAGCAGACGTGCCCCTGGTTGAAGAAGATGCCGTTGACGATGCCCTCGATGGCCTGGTCGATCGGTGCGTCGTCGAAGACGATGTTCGCGGCCTTGCCGCCGAGCTCGAGCGTGAGCTTCTTGTCGGTGCCTGCCGTCGAACGGGCGATCATGCGGCCGACCGCGGTCGAGCCGGTGAACGCGACCTTGTTGACGTCGCCGTGGTTCACGAGCGCGGAGCCGGTGTCGCCTGCTCCGGTAATGATGTTGACGACTCCGGGCGGGAGGTCTGCCTGCTGCAGGATCTCGGCGAAGATCATCGCGGACAGCGAGGTGGTCTCTGCCGGCTTGATCACGACGGTGTTGCCCGCGGCGAGCGCAGGGGCGATCTTCCACGCGAGCATCAGCAGCGGGAAGTTCCACGGGATCACCTGGGCTGCGACGCCGAGGGATGCCGGGTTGGCGCCGAGCCCGGCGTGGTCGAGCTTGTCGGCCCAGCCGGCGTAGTAGAAGAACCAAGCGGCGACGAGGGGGACGTCGACGTCGCGGCTCTCCTTGATCGGCTTGCCGTTGTCGAGGGTCTCGGCGACGGCGAGCTCGCGGGCGCGCTCCTGCACGAGGCGCGCGATGCGGAAGAGGTACTTGCCCCTGTCGCTGCCAGACATGCGCGACCACGTCGTGTCGTAGGCGCGACGCGCGGCAGCGACGGCCAGGTCGACATCAGCATCGGAAGCGTGCGCGATGGTCGCGATGTGCTTCTCGGTGGCCGGGGAAATGGTCTGGAACGGGGTGCCGCGCCCCTCGACGAATTCGCCGTCGATGAACAGGCCGTAGTCGCTCTTCAGGTGCAGGATCGCCTGCGACTCTGGAGCCGGTGCGTATTCGAGAAAACTCATTGTGTCTGGTCCTTAGTCGATCGTCACGTAGTCGGCGCCGGAGTAGTGCCCGCTCGCCATCTTCTGTCGCTGCATCAGCACGTCGTTCAGCAGGCTGGAGGCACCGAAGCGGAACAGGTGCGGGGTGAGCCACTCCTCGCCGACGGTCTCGGCCACGGTCACCACATACTTGATGGCGTCCTTGGACGAGCGGATGCCGCCGGCCGGCTTGACGCCGACCTTCTCGCCCGTGAGGCGGTACCAGTCGCGCACGACCTCGAGCATCAGCAGGGTGACGGGGAGGGTGGCGGCCGGGGCCACCTTGCCCGTCGAGGTCTTGATGAAGTCGGCTCCGGCGAGGATCGCCAGCCAGGAGGCCCGGCGGACGTTGTCGTAGGTGTTGAGCTCGCCGGTCTCCAGGATCACCTTGAGGTGGGCGTAGCTGCCGTCCGGGCGCTTGCACGCCTCCTTGACCGCGACGATCTCGTCGTAGACGAGCCCGTACCGACCGGAGAGGAACGCCCCGCGGTCGATGACCATGTCGATCTCGTCCGC
>JBEVGZ010000276.1:0-4528 GCA_040511515.1 Microterricola sp. | reverse complement strand
CCGTCCGCTCCAGCGGCCCGCGAAAAGTGCAGCGGCCCGGGGACTTCACCGGGCCCGGGCCCTTTTCCCGGGCCGCGAACGATTGTGGGGTCGCGCACGAGCCACGGCTGCTCCGTCGAGCCGGCCTGAGAATCCACGATTGTGTGTCCGATTCGTTCAAGACGTGGGCAGCGCGCAGAGCTAGCGTTGAACCATGACAGTACGTATTGACCTCATCGGATTCGTCGTCGCCGACATGGCGCGCTCGCTCGAGTTCTACCGGCAACTGGGTCTCGACATCCCGGCGGGTGCCGAGAGCGAGGACCACGTCGAGATCACGTTGCCCGGCGGCATCCGCCTCGGCTGGGACACGATCGACGTCGTGAAGAGTTTCGACCCTGAATGGACTGCCCCGGTCGGTGGCCACCGCATGGTCCCGGCGTTCCTCTGTGACTCGCCCGCCGAGCTCGACCAGCTCTTCGCCGATCTCGTCGCAGCGGGCGCCGAGGCGCACAAGGAACCGTGGGATGCCTTCTGGGGCCAGCGCTACGCGATCGTGCGTGACCCGGACGGCAACTCCGTGGAACTCTTCGCCGCCCTGAGCTGAGTGGGCGTGAAGCCGCTGAGCGATCGCACCTCGCGGCTGAGGTGCGCCTGATCGGCGTAACCGGCAGTCGCCGCGACCTCGGCAAGAGTCGCGGTCGAGCTGAGGCCCGGCAGCGCCCGCTGCAGCCGGAGCACACGGGCCAGAGTGCTGAGCCCGTAGCCGAAGTCCTCGCGGCTGCGGCGGTGCAGCTGGCGCTCCGAGTAGCCCGTGCGCAGCGCGATGTCTGAGACGCTGAGGCCACGCGCGACGGATGCCGCGAGCTCGCGTGCCTGGCGCGCGCGACGCGCCTCGGGGGTGCGCAGCTCGCCGGCAACGAGCTCCTCGAAGCGTCGGGCCGTCGTGCGGGAGCCCGAGCCCCGCAGCTCAGCGTCGATCCGCTGAACGGTGTCGCGCTCCCAGAGCTCTGAGAGTTCGACGCGCTCATTGGTGAGCGCGTGAGCGGGGAGACCGAGGAGGCCGGGGGCAGTGCCCGGTGCGAACCGGATGCCGAGCGTGAGGCTCTCCGGATCCGACTCAGAAGCGTGGGCGCGCTCGTCCGGCCCCGCAACGACGAGCCGGCCGTTCCACCAGAGCACGTCGATGCAGCCGTCCGGCAGGATCACCGTGCTGCCACCGCCGTCAGAGCGCCAGAGCGTCGCCCCGGCGATCGTCGACGGCCGCTCGCGATACATGCCTACTCGGGCTCGCTGATGTCGGCGACGACCGCGCCGAACGCCTCGATCAAGTCATCGGCGTCGACGAAGGCGCTGAAGCCGTGCGCGCCGGCGCCCATCGCCACGCGCTGACCGGCGATGCCGGCATCCGCGTAGACGGGCCACTCGGTCGTCGAGCCGAGCGGGGTGATCGTGCCGCGCTCGTAGCCGGTCGCGGTGAGGGCCTGCGCGGCATCCGGCAGCTGGAGCTTGTTCACGCCGACGAGGGCTCGCAACTTCGGCCAGGAGATCTTCCGCCCGCCGGGAACGAGCGCGAACAGGAAGGTGCCGTCCGCGCGCTTCACGACGAGCGTCTTCACGATGCCTGACGGCTCGATGCCAAGCAGCGCGGCGGCCTCGGCGAGGCTGTTCGCGGCCGGCCGCGGGAAGATCTCGACGTCGAGCCCGCGGGCCGCGGCATCCGCGGACACCCTGTCGGTGCCATTCAGTACGCTCGAATCAGCCTGCTCGGCCATGTTGACCCCACTTCCGAAGAATTATCTGGCACAGCGAAATGTCTGGGAGAATCGAAGGACATGTCTGCCTCCTCCACACTAAGCCCAGCGCCCCGCCTTGCGATCGGACCGCTCGAACTCGACGTTCCCGTCGTGCTCGCGCCGATGGCCGGCATCACGAACACGGCATTCCGCCGGCTCTGCCGCGAGTACGGCGCCGGCCTCTACGTGAGCGAGATGATCACCTCGCGCGCGCTCGTCGAGCGCACCCCGGAGTCGATGCGGCTGATCACCCACCACGAGAGCGAGACCACCCGCTCCATCCAGCTCTACGGCGTCGACCCGAAGACTGTCAGGGAAGCGGTGACGATGCTGGTCGCCGAGGACCGCGCCGACCACATCGACCTGAACTTCGGATGCCCGGTGCCCAAGGTCACCCGCAAGGGCGGCGGCGCTGCGCTCCCGTGGAAGCTCGAACTGTTCCGGCAGATCGTCGAGGGCGCCGTGGAGGCCGCCGGCGACATCCCACTGACGGTCAAGATGCGCAAGGGCATCGACCCGGACCACCTCACCTACCTCGAGGCCGCGAAGGCCGCGGAGGGCGCCGGCGTCGCCTCGATCGCCCTGCACGCGCGCACGGCGAGCGAGTTCTACTCCGGTCAGGCCGACTGGCCCGCCATCGAGAAGCTCAAGAACACCATCACCGGCACCCCGATCCTCGGCAACGGCGACATCTGGTCGGCCGCCGACGCGCTGCGCATGGTGCGCGAGACCGGCTGCGACGGCGTCGTCGTCGGCCGTGGCTGCCTCGGCCGCCCCTGGCTGTTCGGCGACCTCGCCGCCGCCTTCCGCGGTGAAGACGTGCTGTACCAGCCGAACCTCGGTCAGGTCGCAGAGGCCTTCCGCCGGCACGCCGAGCTGCTGGTCGAGTTCTTCGAGGACGAAGACCGCGGATGCCGCGACGTGCGCAAGCACGTGGCCTGGTACTTCAAGGGCTACCCGGTCGGCGGCGAGCTGCGCGCCCGCATGGCCACCGTCGAGTCGCTGCAGTCGCTCGACGACCTGCTCGGCACACTCGACTGGGACCAGCCATACCCCGGCGAGGGCGCAGAGGGCCCGCGCGGTCGCGCCGGCACCCCGAAGACCCCCTCGCTGCCGGACAGGTGGCTGGAGTCACGCGACATCGACGGCATTCAGCGCAGCAACCTCACCGAGGGCGAGGGTGACACCAGTGGCGGTTGAGCACGTGCCGGGCAACGCCCTCTTCGGCGGCACCCCTCTCTTTGGAGGATATGGCGAGTACGACTCGGAACGCTGGCTGCCGGAGCAGCACTCCTCCCGGCGCAGTGACTTCGCCCGCGACCGCGCCCGCCTGCTGCACTCCAGCGCGCTCCGACGCCTCGCCGCGAAGACGCAGGTGCTGAGCCCCACCGCCGGCCTCGACTTCGCCCGCAACCGACTCACGCACTCGCTGGAGGTCGCGCAGGTCGGCCGTGAGCTGGCATCCAGCCTCGGACTCGACCCGGATGTCGTCGACACCGCGTGCCTCGCCCACGACCTCGGCCACCCGCCGTTCGGCCACAACGGCGAGAAGGCCCTGAACAGCTGGGCCGACGACGTCGGTGGCTTCGAGGGCAACGCCCAGACGCTGCGCCTGCTCACCCGGCTTGAACCGAAGGTCTTCGGGCCGGACGGCCAGAGCTACGGCCTCAACCTGACTCGCGCGAGCCTCGACGCCAGCTGCAAGTACCCGTGGCCGGACACGAGCTCCGTCGCCGACCCGAGCGGTCGGGCCAAGTTCGGCTTCTACCGCGACGACATCGGCGTCTTCACGTGGATGCGCGCCGGCGCACCGGAGCGCCGCCTCTCGATCGAGGCCCAGGTCATGGACCTCTCTGACGACATCGGCTACTCGGTGCACGACTTCGAAGACGCCATCGTCAACGGCTACATCGACGTCAGCGCGCTCGGCGACCGCGTCGACCACGACGCGCTCGTCACCTCGATGTACGAGTGGATCGGCGGCGCGCACAGCCACGACGAGCTCATCGCCGCCTTCGACCGACTCGACTCGCTCGAGGGCTGGCCGAGCAGCTGGGACGGCAGCAGGCGCGACCAGGGCCGGCTGAAGAATCTCACCAGCCAACTCATCGGACGCTTCGCGCACGCTGCGACCGAGGCGACCAGGGCCGCGTTCCCGATGGCCAGCCTCATCCGCTTCGACGCCGACGTGATCGTGCCGCGCGAGATCCAGGCCGAGATTGCCGTGCTCAAGGGCATCGTCGCCGCCTTCGTGATGTCGAAGAACGCCAGGCAGCCGATCTACGCGCAGCAGCGTGAGGTGCTCACCGAGCTCGCCACCGTGCTCCACGCCAGCGGCGAGCAGCACCTCGACACCGGATTCGCGGGGGACTGGCGCGCCGCGGCGGATGACGCCGCGCGCAAGCGGGTCATCGTCGACCAGGTCGCCAGCCTCACCGACCAGTCCGCGCTGGCCTGGCACGAGCGCCTGGTGCAGCGCTAGCGGTACCGGGCCAGCCGCACCGGGCTACGCGTCCGCGCGGTAGACGGTCTGCCCGCCGAGGATCGTCTCGAGCACGGGGATGCCGGCGATCACGCCTGCCGCGACATCCGAACCTGCCCCCGCGGCACGCGGTGAGCGGCCCAGCACGACCAGATCGGCGAGCTTGCCCGGCGTGATCGATCCGATCTCGTGCTCGGAGAACAGTTGCTCCGCGCTGTTGATCGTCTGCGCGCGCAGCGCCTGCTCGAGCGTGATCCGCTGCTCCGGCGCG
>JBEVGZ010000275.1:0-3182 GCA_040511515.1 Microterricola sp. | reverse complement strand
CCCGGCAGCCTCATCATCGACGTCTCCTGCGATGACGGCATGGCCTTTGACTGGGCGCGCTCGACGAGCTTCGACGAACCGATGTTCACCGTCGGCGGCAGCATCAACTACTACGCCGTCGACCACAGCCCGTCCTACCTGTTCAACTCCGCCAGCTGGGAAATCAGCGAGGCGCTGTTGCCGTTCCTCGGAACGGTCATGGCCGGACCGGCCGAGTGGGCGGGCAACGAGACGATCACGCGCGCCATCGAGATTGAGAACGGCGTCATCGTGAACCCCGCAATCCTGGCATTCCAGCACCGGGCGGCCGAGTACCCGCACCGCCGCCTCGGCTGAGCGACTCGCCCGCCCTCTGCGCCACTTTCCGTGCCTCTGCGCCACATCTTTTGGCGCAGAGGCGCACTAACGGGCGCAGAGCGCCGGGCGGCGACACTATCGGTGCCGAAGCTCCGCCGCTAGGCTCGGCACGGACACGGTCGGCGCGAGGGGGCAACCATGGAACCGGGACTCATCTTGCTGGGCATCGTCACGATCGGCGGTGTCATCGCGGTGGCCGTCTGGGTGCTGAAGACCCTCTTCGACGCCGAGATGCCGAGCATGGAACGCCTGATCTGGTTGCTCATCATCTTGATGTTCCCGGTCATCGGGGCATTCATCTGGCTGAGCTGGGGGCAGGATTCGCTGCGCAAGCAACTCGGGGTTCCCGCGCGCGTGGTGCCGCCGGCGCCGTCGCAGCAGCGTCAGCGCTAGAGCAGCACAACCGGGCCGCAAGGAGAGCTAGATGCTCCAGTCGTGCACGCCGCGGGCGGCATCCGTCGTCTCGGGCTTCACCGGTCGGATGTGTGCGGGAATGCCGATGACCAGCGAGTGCGGGGGAGCGTCCTTGCTCACAACGGCGTTCGCGCCGACCGTGCTCCATGCGCCGATCACGATGTCGCCGAGCACCTTCGCGCCGGCGCCGACCGTCACGCCGTCCTCCAGCGTCGGGTGCCGCTTCTGACCCGGGGTGAAACCGTGGCGGCTCTTCCCGCCGAGCGTGACCCCGTGGTAGAGCATGACGTCATCGCCGAGAACGGCCGTCTCGCCGATGACGACGCCCATGCCGTGGTCGATGAAGAGCCGACGCCCGATCGTCGCGCCCGGGTGGATCTCGATACCCGTCAGGAAGCGGGTGAACTGCGAGAGCAGCCGGGCCGGAAGGCGGAATCCGCGCTCCCAGAGCCGGTGTGCGAGCCGGTGGCTCCACACGGCGTGCAGGCCGGAATAGGCCAGGAAGACCTCCGCATTGCTCCGGGAAGCCGGGTCGTGGGCCCTGGCCGTTGCCACGTCTTCCCGGAGCGCTGCGAAGAAGGTCATCTGCTTAGTCAAGCAGGTCTTCGTAGAGCACGGTGCTGACGTAGCGCTCACCGAAGTCGGGAACGATCACGACGATCGTCTTGCCTGCGTTCTCCGGGCGCTTGGCGACCTCGAGGGCGCCCCACACGGCCGCGCCGGAGGAGATGCCGCCGAGGATCGCCTCGTCGGTGGCGAGCCGACGGGCGGTCGCGATGGCATCCGGGGTCGCGACGTCGATGACCTCGTCGTAGACGGTGGTGTCGAGGATCGCCGGCACGAAGTTGGCGCCGAGGCCCTGGATCTTGTGCGGGCCGGGCGTGCCGCCGCTGAGAATCGGGGAGTCGAGCGGCTCGACGGCGATGATCTGGATGTTCGGGTTGCGCTCCTTGAGCAGGCCGCCGGCTCCGGTGATCGTTCCGCCGGTGCCGATGCCGGCCACGAAGATGTCGATGGCTCCGTCGGTGTCGGCCCAGATCTCCTCGCCGGTGGTCGCACGGTGGATGGCCGGGTTGGCGGCGTTGGCGAACTGGCTGGCGAGAATGGCGCCCGGCGTCGCGGCCACGATCTCGTTGGCCTTCTCGACCGCTCCACGCATGCCGTCGGCGCCCGAGGTGAGCACGACCTCTGCTCCGTAGGCACGGAGCAGCACGCGGCGCTCCTTGCTCATCGTCTCCGGCATCGTGAGCACGACGCGGTAGCCGCGGGCTGCGCCGACCAGTGCGAGCGCGATGCCCGTGTTGCCGCTCGTTCCCTCGACGATGGTGCCGCCGGGCAGCAGTTCGCCGGAGGCCTCGGCCGCGTCGATGATCGCGACGCCGATGCGGTCCTTCACGCTGGCGGCCGGCGAGTAGAACTCGAGCTTGGCCAGCACGGTGGCGCCGGCGCCATCCGTGATCCGGTTGAGGCGCACCAGGGGCGTGTTGCCGATGGTGTCGACGATGCTGTCATAAATTCGGGATGCCATGAGCTGGGCCTTTCGGTGCAGATTCGACGGGGAGAGCACGGGGGAGAAACCACGGGAGAACAGGAGTTGCACAGCGCTGGACCGTCGTCGGCACAGCGCGATCAACACTAGGCCTCTGAGTCAACACAGGCGAGTGCGTTACATTCCCTAACGTGAATGTTTCCGATAATGACGCCGCCCGTTCCCTCAGAGAGCTGCGCGACACCGCCGCGGCCAGGCTCGGCGCAGCGGGCATCCTCGACGCGCAGATCGACGCCGAACTGCTGATCGGGCACGTTCTCGGACTCTCGCGCGGCGAGCTGCAGGCGCGCATCGTCACCGACTCCACCCTCAGCGCTGCGCAGGCCGAGATCGTCGAGCAGATGGTCGAGCGGCGTGCCGCTCGGGAGCCGCTGCAGCACATCACCGGTGTTGCGCCGTTCCGGTCGCTCGAGCTGGCCGTCGGACCCGGGGTGTTCGTGCCGCGACCGGAGACCGAACAGGTCGCCCAGCTGGCGATCGACGCACTGCACGCCGCGGCCGTCCAGAGCCCGATCGGCGTCGACCTCGGCACCGGCAGCGGCGCGATCGCGCTGGCGATGGCCACCGAGGTGCCGCGCGCACGCATCTGGGCCGTCGAGAACTCGCCGGAGGCGTTCGTCTGGACCAGCCGCAACTTCCGTGAGACGGATGCCGACAACGCCACCCTGCAGTTCGCCGACCTCGCCGACGCCCTGCACGAACTCGACGGCACGGTGAGTGTCGTCATCTCAAACCCTCCGTACATCCCGCAGGACGCCATCCCGCGCGACCCGGAGGTGCGCCTGTTCGACCCAGAGCACGCGCTCTACGGTGGAGCGGACGGGCTCGACGTCGTTCGTCACGTCTCGACGACCGCGCTGCG
>JBEVGZ010000274.1:0-3674 GCA_040511515.1 Microterricola sp. | reverse complement strand
GATCGCCGCGGCATCCACACCGTGCGCCAGCAGCCAGATGCAGGCGTCGGTTGCGGTCTTGCCCGACCCCACGATCACGTACTGCGATGGCGCCTCGCCGAGACGCGCGAGATCGTTGACCGGGATCACCCGGGCATCGGCATCGACCTCGAAGGGTGGTGGCGTGCTGACGGGGATGTCGGGTGCGAGGTACCGGGCGTCAACGACCCGACAGCTCTGAGGCACCTCGAACCGCTGCCCGGACACGTGCGAGACGACCTCACGGGTCGGCAGGTACTCGCAGTTGGCGAAGAACTCGACCCGCCCGGTCTCCTCCATCCGGCGCAGGACACGACCGAAGTAGGCGCAGATCTCTGACACGGTTGCCCGCTCGTACAGGCCTGCCTCCGGCCCGTGCGTCTGGACGTTTCCGCCCAGCACCGTCGACGCGACCCCGTAGAACGCCGAGGCCTGGTGCAGTCGGACGAATGGGTACGCGTCCAGCCAGTGCCCGCCTGCGCTGTACCGGCGGTCGACGACCGCCACCCGGGCGTCGGCGTGATCGATCAGCGCGTCTGTGAACGCCATGCCCATGGCACCGGCACCGACGACGAGGTAGTCAGCCTGCAGGCTGCGCGTCATGGCGCCATTCAATCACCGCTACGGGGCTACCGCTACGCTGCGCCGCCTGCCGCTACGCTGTAGCCGTTGCGCCCGCGAGCGCGGGCCGGGTGGGGGCTTGAGTGTGACGACAGGACGGAACGAGCCGCGGGTGTCTTCGCACCTGGTCTGGCCGCGCAACACCGACGAGCTCGTCAACCGGTCGCTCTGCCCCGCCTGCTTCCAGACGTTGCGCGGCCTGCGCTGCACGGTGTGCGGTCTCGATCTGAGCAGCCCGCTCGCGGCGGAGCTGCTGCAGGCGTCGACGGATGCCGCAGAGCAGTTGAACCGGCGCGGCCGGCTGATCGGGCAGATGCGTGCGGCCGTTCCCGCACCTGTGCCTGTGGCTGCGCCCGCGCCTGCTCCCATGCCTGTCCCTATCGCGGTGCCAACGGCGACGGCTGTCCCGCCCTTCGCGACTCCCGCCCAGGCGGTCCCAGCCCCAGCCGCGGCCCCGCCCACTTCCTCCCCGCCGCCGGCAGCTCCCCGGCGTTCCAGCGTGCAGATGCTGTTGCTCGTCGTCGGCGTCTCGCTCGTGGCCGTCGCTCTCGTGTTCTTCCTGATCATCGCGTGGTTCGTCGCCGGCCTCGCCTTCCGCGCCATCATCGTCGCCGCCATCACCGTGCTGGTCTTCGGAGCGGTCTCGCTCCTCGAGCGCTTCCGGCTGCACTCCACGTCTGAGGGCGTCGCGGTGCTCGCCGTGCTCCTCGTGTATCTCGACATCTGGGCGGTTCAGGCGAACGATCTGTTCGGCGCCTCGAGCGTGGATTCGGCCCAGTACTGGGGAATCGCGGTGCTGCTCAGCGCGCCGCTGTTGCTCGGCTGGTTCCGCTTCACGGGCATGCGCGCAGCCAGCGTCGCCGGCTTCGCAGCGGTACCGGTCGGAGCCGGTCTGCTCGCGTGGGCGGTGGCCCAGCCGGGGCTGAGTGCCGACGCCCTCTGGCAGCCGTGGCTGTCGGCGGTCGTCATCCTGGCTGCGGCCCTGGTGCAGCTGCTCGCCCCGCGCCTCGGGCGCAGCCTGGCGACGCCGCAACGGCTGCTCGCCGAGCGGGTGACCGTGCTCGTCATCGCGGCCCCGGCGGTGCCGGCAGCCGTCATCCTCGGCCTCTTCCTTGCGCCCGACCAGCACTGGGCGCCGCTCTGGGGCCTCGGCGTGCCGGCGGCGGTGTTCGCACTGCATGTGCTGGCAGGGTTGCGGATGCCGGAGACGCTGAACCGCACAGCAGGCACCGTCGCCGCGGCGGCGGCGGGCTTCAGTCTCGCGGCGATGCCGATCGTGATCGGGATCCGGGCCAGCACCGTCTCCGAGCCCCTGCTGTGGTCGGTGCTGCTGAGCATCGTCGTACTGCTGGCGCTCGATGCGCTGCGTCTGCGCCTGCACACTGCCGGCAGGACGGCGGGCGTGGCTGCCAGCATCGGTGCCGGGGTCGTCGTCGCGAACGCCATGATGGCTGCACTCGGCGCGCTGCTCGTGACCTTCGTGATGCGCACGCCGGCCGTGAATGGCTTCGGGCGCTGGACTCCGGCCGATCCGGCAACGCTGCAGCCCGATGTGGTTGCGATCCAGGCCGCGTTGGTGTTCGTCGGAGCCACCGTGCTCACAGCGGTGACGTGGTCGGCGATCGGTGTGATCGGGAGCCGGGCCATTGTGGTCCAGGCCCTCGCCGTGCTCAGCGTTCTCGGCTGCGCGGTGCTGATCGCCCCGCCGACGGCCGCGGCCCTGACATACCTGGCCGTCGCCGGCTGCGCCCTCGCCGTGCTCGCGGTGCCCGCACTGAGCGCACGGCTCGCCGCCCGGATGGGGACGCGCGTACTCGGCGTCGTCGCACTGATCCTCGCGGCAGCCGCCGGCTACATACTCGCCTTCGATTCCCTCTGGCTCTGGCTGTTCGCCTCCGCGGTGCTCATCGCGCTGCTGCTCGGCGCCCGCGAGATCGCCTCCGCCGCGCTGCTGCGCCCGGTGCTGCTCGCTGCGGCGGTCCTGTTCGCGCTCATCACGACGGCGATCCTCCCGTACGCGATCGTCACCTCCTCGCCCGGCACGGAGTGGACCGCCGTCGTCGACACCCGTGCGCTCCTGGTCGTGGTCAGCGGAGCGTTCCTGCTGCTGCTCAGCCTGCCCCTCGGCCGATTCGCTCCACCGCCGGATCGTGCGGTGGCGCTCGGACCGGCCGCCGTCGTCGGGGTGCTCGCCGCCCTGACAGGCCCGCTCCCCAGCGCCGGCCTGTTCGCTCCGCCGCTGCTCGCCTGTATCGGTGCCGTGGCTGCCGGTGCCGCCGCGGTGCTGCTGATCGCGCTTCCGGCGAACCGAGACCTCGCCGTGACCCGGGTCTTCGCCCTGTTCGGCGTCACCCCCGCGTTCTGGCTGAGCGGCCGGTACGCCTTCGCCGTGCTGGCGACGGCGGGAGCGCCGGCGCCGAGGGTGCTGGTCGAGCTCTGGCCGGCCGTCGTCGGTCTGCTCGCGCTGGCGATCAGCCTCGCCTGGGAGCTGCGCTCGGCCACGGACGGCCGCGCGAATCGCCAACTCGACCGGCTGCTGCTGGACGCCAGCGCCGGGCTGGTGCTCGTCATCGGCGTGGTGGGCGCCCTGAGCGCCGTCGATGGTCCGGCTGCCTGGCTGGTCTACCTCGTTGCGGGGATCGCCGTGCTGCTGGCATCCGTCGACCGCGCCGGCCTGTTCAACGCGGCGAGCCCCCGTCACCATCTGGGGTGGCTCGCGCTGGCCCTTGGCACGGCCGCCCTCTGGTCTGGGCTGGCGGATGCCGGGGTCACGGCACCGGAACCGTACTCCGTCGCGCTGGCCGCCGCCCTGCTGCTGATCGCGCTGTTGCTTGTGCGAGGCGCGGGCCGTGGCAGCGTCGAGCCGGTGTCCGCGAGCAGCGCGGTCTCCGCGCTCGTGGCAGCCGGGATCCTGATCGCCCTCGTGCCGTCGGCGATCTACGGCGCGAACGGCACCGTGCTCCGCCCGCTCCTGACGATCGCCGTCGCCGGCGTGATCCTGCTCGGTGCCTGCCTCTGGCGTGCCCCGTTACCGA
>JBEVGZ010000273.1:0-5261 GCA_040511515.1 Microterricola sp. | reverse complement strand
AGGGGGCGAGCATGTCGAGCACGACGCGGTCGACGCTGCCGGGCTCCGTGACCTCTGGCAGCGCGTCGGAGAGGTCGCCGAGGGTGATCGACCAGTTCTCGGGGTCGTAACCGAAGAAGGTGGCCGCGTTGCCACGGGCGACCGTTGCGAAGTCTTCACGACGCTCGAAGGACTTGAGCGTTCCGCTCGGCCCGATGGCGCGCAACAGCCAGAGCGAGAGCGCGCCGGATCCGACGCCGGCCTCGACGACCGTCGCCCCGGGGAAGATGTCGGCCAGGCCGATGATCGCCTGGGCGTCCTTCGGGTAGATAATGGCGGCGCCGCGCGGCATCGCCATGACGAAGTCGTTAAGGAGGGGGCGCAGCGCCAGGTGCTCGATGCCGACGTTGTTGACGACGATGGAGCCGTCCGGCTGACCGATGATGGAGTCGTGCGCCAGCAGACCGCGGTGGCTGTGGAAGACCTTGCCCGGCTCGAGCATGAAGGTGTTCAGCTTGCCCTTGGGGCCGGTGAGCTGCACGCGGTCGCCTGCGCGGAATGGGCCGCTGTTCTGCGGGCGGCTCGCCTGGGGCTGGCTCGTCTGGGGCTGATCTGCTGAAAGTTCGGTCACGGGGTCACCACTTCTGAATTGGGGATGTTCGGGGCAAATACGGTGGCGATGTCGGCAAGTGTGCGCTCGGCCAGGGTCGCCCAGAGCGTGTAGCTGGGGTCTTCCGGGAGCGTGATGATGTGCGGAACGGCGATGGTGACTGCCCCGGATGCCGCGGCGCTGGCCACACCGGGCACGGAGTCCTCGAAGGCGACACAGTGCTCGATCGGCACGTCGAGGAGTGCCGCGGCACGCAGGTACGCCTCGGGGTGCGGCTTGGGGTTCTCGACGTGGTCGCCGGCGACGATGACGTCGAAGGCGCGGAAGCCGATCAGCTCGACGATCTTCTCGGCCATCGTCGACATCGACATCGTGACGAGAGCGGTGGGGATCTCCCGCTCCCGCAGCTCGGCGAGGAGCTCACGCGCACCCGGCCGCCACGGAACGCCATCGGAGACGAGCAGTTCCTCGACACGGGCGGTGAGCCTGCCGATGATCTCGTCCACCTCGAGCAGCACGCCTGCCTTCTGCAGGATCGCGGCGGAGACGCTGAGCCCGTTCCCGACCATCTGCAGGCCGTCCTCGTGCGTCCAGACACCGCCGAAGCTCGTCACGAGCTCGGTTTCGGCTTGCATCCAGTACGGCTCGGTGTCGACAATGGTGCCATCCATGTCCCAGAGAACGGCGGCAGGAGAGTGTGTAGTCACGGGGATCAAGTCTAGAGGAGTGGGTGCGGGCATATCCTTAGAGGCGGGGTCGTCCTGGCCCTCTGGTGAATGAGCGGAGACGTTTCGGTGACGACGAGCAGCAGAATCCTGGGTGGTCGCATCTTGGTGGTCGCGTTCGAGGGTTGGAACGACGCCGGCGAAGCGGCATCCGGTGCGGTTCGCTCGTTGAAGGAAGAACTCGAACTCACCGAGATCTTCGCCGTTGACCCCGAGCTGTACTTCGACTACCAGTTCAACCGGCCGACGATCGGTATCGACGACGACGGCAAGCGCTCGCTGACCTGGCCGAGCACCGTGATGTACGGCCCGAGCGTTCCAGGCGAGCCGAGCGAATCGCTGGCGGCGGATGCCGAGATGCAGGTGAGCGGGGCCAACGACGGCAACATCTACCTGCTGCTCGGAACCGAGCCGTCCCGCACCTGGAGGGGTTTCACCTCAGAGGTCATCGACGCGGCGCTCGCGGCCGACATCGGTGGGATCGTCTTCCTCGGAGCGATGCTCGCCGACGTGCCGCACACGCGGCCGATCTCGATCTTCACCTCCAGCGACAATGCGGAGGTGCGGGCAGAGCTCGACATCGAGCGCAGCAACTACGAGGGCCCGATCGGCATCCTCAGCGTCATCGCCGATGCGGCGGAACGCGTCGGCATCCCGACGCTCTCCATCTGGGCCTCCGTTCCCCACTACGTGCACCACGCGCCGTCGCCGAAGGCGATGCTCGCCTTGATCGACAAGCTCGAGGAGCTGACGGACGTCACGATCCCCCGCGGCGACCTGGTGAGCGAGGCGGCCGTCTGGGAGGCCAGCATCAACGACCTCGCCAGTGACGACGAGGAGATGGCGTCGTACATCGTGCAGTTGGAACAGGCCCGCGACACGGTGGACTCCCCCGAGGCCAGCGGCGAGGCGATCGCGCAGGAGTTCGAGCGCTACCTCCGCAAGAGCAACACAGACGGCAAGGCCGGGGACGGCAAGGCCGGCGATGGCAAGCCGGGCGATGAGCCGTGGCGGCCACAGGCGTAGCCTGAGGGCATGACGGATCGGGATCTCCGAACCAACCCATTCGCGCTGCCGGGCGCCGAGCAGCCGCGCGTCGGCCGTTACGCCGTCGGCGGGTGCTCGCTCTACGCCGAGGTCCGCGGCGAGGGGCCGCCGATCCTCCTGATCGGGGCATCAAGCGACGACGCCGAGATGTTCCGTCCGATCGCGGAACGGCTCGGCGGTTTCACCGTCGTCAGCTATGACCGGCGTGGCACGCTGCGTAGCGATCGCGACGGTTGGCCGTGCGGCACGGCCAGGCATGCGGATGACGCGGCCGGGCTGATCGGGGCGCTCGGGCTCGCCGACATCGGAGCGCGCGGCGTCGACGTCTTCGGGGCGTCGGCAGGCGGGATCGTCGCCGTGCAGCTGGCGCTGCGGCATCCGCGGCTCGTCCGACGCGTGTTCGCCTTCGAGCCGGGCTATCTGCTGTACTCCGCGTCAGGCACCGCGCTGAGGCGGCGCCTGATGGCATCCGTCGACCGTCACCTGGACGCCCACCCCGGCGACTGGGCCGGGGCAATGGGCGCCGCGTCACACGGCCTGCTCGATGACCCGCCCGGCCTCGACTGGTACGGAGAGCGCGGGCGGGCACTCGCGGAGAACCTGATCGCCGACGACATTCCGGCCACCGGCGAGCTCACCGACCTTGACGCGCTGGCCGCCTCCGGTGTCGAGCTGCGATTCTCCTACGGCAGCGCGTCGCATCCAGCGTTCAGGGACGTCGTCGATGCGCTGAGCCGGCGCGCCCCCGATCGGATCGATGGCGCGGGCCACGTCGCATTCCACACACCGGAGCTCTTCGCCGACTACCTCAGGCTGCGCTGCGCCTGAAGCCGGATCAGGCCGCGATCACGCCGGCGCCGAGGAGCCAGAACAGCACGCCGCCGAGCAGGATGCGGTAGATCACGAAGGGCAGGAAGCTGCGCTTGGAGATGTAGCTCATGAAGAACGCGATCACGACGAGTGCGACGAAGAAGGCGATGACCGTGGCGACCAGCGTCTCGAACGGGCCGAACACCTCGGGCAGGCAGCCGCTGGCGCCCGCGACACACGGATCGGTGATCGAGTTGTAGACCTGGTAGAAACCGCTGCCGAAGACGGCGGGGATGGCCAGCAGGAAGGCGTAACGGGCTGCCGCCGCGCGCTCGTAGCCGAGGAAGAGGCCCATCGTGATGGTGCCGCCTGAACGTGAGACGCCGGGGATGAGGGCGAGTGCCTGCGCGAAACCGAACGCGACACCGTGCGGGTAGGTCAGCTGGTCGAGCTTGCGCTTCTTGGCACCGACGTAGTCGGCGATGCCGAGCAGGATGCCGAAGACGATCAGCATCGTCGCGGTGATCCAGAGGTTGCGCAACGTCGTCTCGATCTGGTCCTTGAACACGATGCCGAGGATCGCGATCGGCAGCGAGCCGATGATGATCAGCCAGCCCATGCGGGCATCCGGGTCGTTGCGCGGGACCTTGCCGGCGATCGACTGCGCCCAGCGCGCGATGATGCGCACGATGTCGCGCCAGAAGAAGATCACAACGGCCAGTTCCGTGCCGATCTGGGTGATCGCCGTGAATCGCGCCCCCGGATCCTCTCCCGTGCCGAGGAAGGAGCCGACGATGCTGAGGTGAGCGCTCGAGGAGATCGGCAAGAACTCGGTGAGCCCCTGCACGAGACCCAGGATGATGGCGTTGATGAGATCCAAGTTGAGGTTCTTCCGTGACTAGTAGTTCAGAAGCAGGTCACCGAGAACCCGCCTGCCAAAGACTAATGCGTCAAGTGGAACGCGCTCGTCGACGCCGTGGAACATCGCGGGGAAATCGAGTTCTGCCGGCAGCTTGAGCGGGGCGAATCCGTAGCCGGTGATGCCGAGCAGGCTGAGCGCCTTGTTGTCGGTTCCCCCGGAGAGCAGGTAGGGCAGCACGGGGGCGCCCGGGTCGTGCCGGTGCAGCGTGTCGGTGACGGCGTCGACCAGGCCGCCGCTGAACGGCGTCTCGAGGCCGATGTCGCGGTGCATGATGACGATCTCGATGTCGGGCCCGACGAGCTCCTGCACCTCGGCCAGAACGGCCTCCTCCTCGCCGGGGAGGGTGCGGATGTCGATCAGCGCCTCGGCCAGGTCGGGGATGACGTTGTGCTTATAGCCCGCGCTGAGCAGCGTCGGGTTCGTCGTCGTACGGAGCGAGGCCAGCAGGAAGCCGGAAGCCGAACCGGTGGCCAGCGCGAGCTCATCCGGCCCGACGCGCTGCGGGTCGGCGTCGAGGATCCGCGCGATCTCGGCGAGCAGCAGGGTCGTCGTGTCTGTCAGCTTGATCGGCCACTCCCTGCGGCCGAGCTTCGCGACGGCCTCGGCCAGCTTGGTGATGGCGTTGTCGTGGATCAGGCGGGAACCGTGGGCCGCACGACCCCGTGCGACGAGCTTGATCCAGAGCAGCGCCTTCTCCCCCGTCTGCAGCAGGTAGGAACGCTTGTCGCCGATCGAGATCGAGTAGCCGCCGACCTCGCTGTTGGCCTCCGTCGCGCCGGCGAAGAGCTCCGGGTGGTTCTGAACGAGGTGGTGCGAGCCCTGGACTCCCCCGGCCTCCTCGTCGGCGAAGAAAGCGACGACGAGGTCGCGCTCGGGCTCTGTGCCAGCACCGAGGATGTCCTGCAGCGCGGTGACGATCATGGCATCCATGTTCTTCATGTCGACGGCGCCGCGGCCCCAGAGCAGGCCGTCCTTGATCACGCCGCCGAACGGGTCGACAGACCAGTTGGCCGGATCGGCCGGTACGACGTCGAGGTGGCCGTGCACGACGAGGGCCGGCTTGTCTGAATTGCGCCCCCGCACACGGGCGACGACGCTCGTGCGACCGGGGTCGGCCTCGAACAACTCCGGTTTCAGGCCGAGCGCGCGCAGATGCTCGGCCATGTAC
>JBEVGZ010000272.1:0-3021 GCA_040511515.1 Microterricola sp. | reverse complement strand
CCTGCGTCGTCTCAGGGTCGAGCGCGCTTGTCGCCTCGTCGCAGAGCAGGATGCGCGGCTCGGTCGCCAGGGCACGGGCGATGCCGACGCGCTGCTTCTGGCCTCCGGAGAGCTGCTCCGGGTAGTTCTTGGCCTTCTCGCTGAGCCCGACGAACTCGAGCAGCTCGTCGACGCGGGCCTGGATCTTCTCCTTCGACGCGCCGGCAACGCGCAGCGGGTACGCCACGTTGTTCCACACCGTCTTGGCGCTGAACAGGTTGAACTGCTGGAAGATCATGCCGATGCCGAGGCGCACCGGGCGCAGCTGCTTCTCGGGCAGCCCTGCGAGTTCCTGGCCGTCGACCAGGACGCTGCCGCTCGTGACCGGCTCGAGGGCGTTGATGAGGCGCACGAGGGTGCTCTTGCCTGCACCGGAGTAGCCGATGATGCCGTAGACGTCACCGGCCTCGATGTCGAGACTCACGTCGTCGATGGCGACGACGGCGTCTCCGCCGTCCGGGTTCGGGTACGCCTTCGTGACGTGCTGCAGGCTGACAAGAGCCATGGATACTCCTTAGCGGCGGGGCGCGGGGTGGTTGCCGGCCGCTGACTTGTTAACGGGGGGTGCGGCCGGGCGGGGAACCTGGCGCCATTGTGTGGCGCAGGTGTCCCCGCCGGGCCGCGTGGTGATGCGGTGGCTCAGATTGCTTCTGGGCCTTGTTACTTCTGGGCCTTGGTGTCTGCCTCGACCTTGGCGAGCGACTTCTCCAGGTCGGCGACCGGGGTCTGCAGCGCAACGGCGGTGTCGCCCGATGCCTCGAGCAGGCCGGCCTGAACGGCCTCGTCGGTCTGGAAGATCTCGACGAGCTTCTTGTAGGTGGCGTTGTCCTTGTCCTCGGCGCGGGCGGCGAAGATGTTGACGTAGGGCAGCGCGTTGGCGTCGCTCGGGTCGTCCTGGGCGATCGCGTCGGCGAAGGTCAGGCCGGCATCCTGCACGAAGTCGTTGTTGATGACCGCGGCGGCCACATCGGGGAGCGAGGTGGCGGTGAGTGCGGCCTCGAGCGCGGTGACCTTGACCTTGGACTTCGCCTCGTCGACGTCGTTCAGGCCGGAGAAGATGCTGCCACCGTCCTTCAGCTCGATGAGCTTGGCGGACTGCAGCACGAGCAGGGCACGGGCCAGGTTGCTCGCGTCATCCGGAACCGCGACGGTCTCGCCGGCGGGGATGTCGGCGACGCTGTCGTACTTGGTGGAGTAGAGGCCGAGGGGGTAGATCGCCGTCGAACCGATGACCGCGAGGTCTTCGCCGGAGGAGACGTTGTAGTCGGCGAGGTAGACGATGTGCTGGAACTGGTTCAGGTCGAGGTCACCGGCGCTGAGCGCGGGGTTCGGCTGAGCGTAGTCGCCGAAGTCGACGATCTCGACCGTGATGCCCTCGGCCTCGGCGGCGTCGACGAATGCCGGCCACTGCGGGTCGCTCTTGCCGACGACACCGATCTTCACGGTCTCGTTGGCGTCGCTGCTGCCGGAGCCGGCGGTGTCGCTCGTCGTGGCGCAACCGGCGAGAGCGGCGAGCAGGGGCAGGGCGGTGAGAGCGGCGAGGACCTTGGCGGACTTCTTCGAGATGGACATAACTACCTTTCGCTGTGGGTACCCGAGCGGCCGGTCGTCACGTTGTCGATCACGGAGTCTGATCACGTCTGGGCACAGCTTCGCCCCGGTGGTGTTCGGGGGGATTGTGTGCCGCTGCTGCGCGGGGTGATTACAACGGTACGCGGCAAAACTGCGACCGCAGAACCACTGCGCCTCAATTCGTCACAGTTCCTGCGGTGCTATCCCTCGATCAGCTCAGATACTTCGACCCAGCGGGTTTCGTGCTCGACCACATCACGCTCGAGCTTCTGCAGCTGCGCGGTCAGCGCGGCCAAGCCGTCGTAGTCGCTCTGGTCATGCACGGCCAGCTTCTCGTGGAGCTCGACGATCTGCTGCTGCCACTTGGCGAGCTTGCGGTCGATGGATGCCAGCTCCTTCTGCGCGTTGCGGAGCTCCGCACCGCCGATGGCGGGCTTCTTCGGGGCGGCCTTCGCCGCGGCGCCCCCGCCGTTTGAGCCTGCGGCCGTGCCGGAGTCGCCCGCGCCGACGACGCTCGCAAAGCCGACGTTGTCGGCATCCGCCGCCACCTGCTTCTTGCGCATCTCGATGTACTGCTCGACGCCGCCGGGGAGGTGGCGGAAGTGCCCCTCGGTGACGGCGTACTGCTGGTCGGTGACACGCTCGATCAGGTAACGGTCGTGGCTGACGACGAGCAGGGTGCCGGGGAAGGAGTCGAGCAGATCCTCCATCGCGGCGAGCATGTCGGTGTCGAGGTCGTTGGTGGGCTCATCGAGGATCAGCACGTTCGGCTCGTCGAGCACGATGAGCAGCAGCTGCAGGCGGCGCTTCTGGCCACCGGAGAGGTCCTTGACCGGGGTGGAGAGCTGCGAACTCATGAAACCCATGCGCTCGAGCAGCTGGCCGGGCGTCATCTCCTTGCCACCGGCGACGTAGCTCGAACGCTGACGGCCGATGACCTCGCTGACGCGGTCGTTCTGGATCGCCTTCAGCTCGTTGAGCTGCTGGGTGAGCACGGCGACCTTGATGGTCTTGCCGCGCTTGACGGTGCCGCTGGTGGGCTGCAGGGTTCCGGCGACAAGGTTGAGCAGCGTGCTCTTGCCTGCGCCGTTGACGCCGAGGATGCCGGTGCGCTCACCCGGTGCGATCCGCCAGGTCACGTCGTTCAGCACCGTCTTGGCCGGGGAATGCTCGGTGGCGGGGAACTTGACGGTGATATCGATCAGGTCGACGACGTCCTTGCCGAGACGCTGCATGGCCATCGACTGCATCGAGACGGTGTCGCGGGGCGGCGGCTCGTTCTCGATCAGTTCGTTGGCGGCGTCGATGCGGAACTTGGGCTTGGCCGTGCGGGCCGGGGCGCCGCGACGGAGCCAGGCGAGCTCCTTCTTCATCAGGTTCTGGCGCTTGGCCTCGGAGACGGCGGCCGAG
>JBEVGZ010000271.1:0-3661 GCA_040511515.1 Microterricola sp. | reverse complement strand
TCACCGATCAGCACCGGGTTGTTCTTGGAGCGACGCGAGAGGATCTGCATCACGCGCTCGATCTCCTTCTCGCGCCCGATCACGGGGTCGAGCTTGCCGTCGCGGGCAGCCTGCGTGAGGTTGCGGCCGAACTGGTCGAGGATCTGCGAGCCGCCCTGGGCCTGCGTCTGCTCGTTCGCGCCGACGGCGACCTGCTCCTTGCCCTGGTAGCCAGAGAGGAGCTGGATGACCTGCTGGCGCACGCGGTTGAGGTCGGCGCCGAGCTTGACGAGAACCTGTGCGGCAACGCCTTCACCCTCGCGGATGAGGCCGAGCAGGATGTGCTCTGTGCCGATGTAGTTGTGGCCGAGCTGCAGCGCCTCACGCAGGGAGAGCTCGAGCACCTTCTTCGCGCGCGGCGTGAAGGGAATGTGGCCGGTCGGCTGCTGCTGACCCTGACCGATGATGTCCTGCACCTGCTCGCGCACGGCGTCGAGCGAAATGCCGAGCGACTCGAGCGCCTTGGCCGCGACACCCTCACCCTCGTGGATCAGACCGAGCAGAATGTGCTCGGTTCCGATGTAGTTGTGGTTGAGCATCTTGGCCTCTTCCTGGGCCAAGACAACGACGCGGCGGGCACGGTCGGTAAATCTCTCGAACATCATCACTCCTCGCGACGCCACGCAGGTATGCGGCGCCGATACATAGAGAGTAACCAGCACAGGCTCCGCGCGTGCCGGTGTTCGCCCAGAGCATGACGATGTGACACGGGATGCCGCGGGAGCCGGTTGCAACCCACAGCCGCCGCACAGTTGACAGCCGCGGCATCCACCCCTACCTTAACGATTATCGTTGTTATCGATAAACGTGAAGGAGAATCACCATGCGCACTGCGCCCAGCTACACCATCAAGCGATCCGACGCCGTCGGACTGTGGATCTTCATGGTGATCGGCGCCGCGATCGCCGTGTGGACGGGCATCGCCGCGTCCCAGCGGATCATGGAGGTGTTGCCGAACACGGATGTCGCCGTGCTCGGACAGTTCGCCGGCACCGTCGGGTCCGCGCCGATCGGCGTCGATGGCGCTCCGGTCGACGTCGAGCTGGAACAGGCCATGCTCACCGTGCCCACGCTGCCGGTCGCGGCGCTCTGGGCCATCATCATCCAACAGGTGGTGGTCGTCGTCACGGTGCTCACCGTCGTGGTCGCCCTCGTCTGGCTCGGCCGGAACGTGACGCGCAGCATCGTGTTCAGTCGCACGAACACCGTTCTCGTCAGCACGGCCGGCATCGTGGGTCTGCTCGGCTACGCCGCCGTGCCCTTCCTCGGCAACATGGCGGCCAACGGCGCCTTCGCCGTGCTGAGCGAGCGCACCTTCGACAACGTCATCATCTCCGTCGAACCGTTCAGCCTGGTGCTCCTGGCCTTCGTGGCCGCACTGATGAGCACCGTCTTCGCGATCGGGGAACGCCTGCAGCGCGACACCGATGGGCTCGTCTGATGGCCCCCGCCGAGAGCGATGACGACGGCATCCGCTGCAGACTCGACGAGCTGCTCGCCGAGCGCGGCATGACGCTGACCCGACTGAGCGAACTGGTGGGCGTGAGCATCGTCAACCTCAGCGTGCTGAAGAACGACCGCGCCCGGGCCATCCGTTTCTCGACGTTGCAGGCGATCTGCGACGCGCTCGACTGCGAGGTCGGCGAGCTGCTCGTGCGCGCCCCGCGCGGCTGAGCGCGCCTCGTCCCTCCATCTCAGCACCCGGCCGCACAAAAGGACTTCGCGCGGTTACAAGGAGCGAATCGGGGATTCAGTCCTTGTAACCGCGCGAAGTCCTGAGAAGCGCGCGAGCAGCGAATGGCTAGTGGTCGGAGTCTTCGGCTGGTGTAGCCGCCTTCGTCGGCAGCACGATGGTCTGTTCCATCACCGTGATCTCGAGCGGCTCCGTCGTGGTGACGTCCTGCGGGGTCCAGAACTCGGTCGTGTGGGGCACCAGATCCATGGTGCACGGCTGGTCGGGCAGCGGCGGGACCTCGATGCTCACCGCGTTGCCCTCGCCAGCCTGCTTCTCGACGTTGATGGCGCTGCCGACGTAGGGGCAGGTCGAGCTGCCGAAGATCGTGATGGCGATCTTGTTGCCGATGCCGATCCAGGCGGCCTGAGGCTCACCCGTCGGCGCATCGCTCTCGACGTCGACGCCCTCCGGGAAACCCGGGAAGTCTCCGGTCGGCGTGTTGGGGACGGGCGTGCAGCCCGTCAACAGCAGAGCGGATGCCGCAACCACGGTTGCGATGACGAAGCGGTTGCGCACTGTAGTAGCCATGCCGCCACTCTAGCGCCAGAGTGCCGGGGCGCCACAGCACCGATTTGGGCGCGCCGCGACCGCCCATCGAGGCCCTCAGAACGACCACACCATCCGAAACCAGACGCCCGGTGGAGGGCGTTCCGGGGCACTAGCCCTCGGCGGGGAGGGTGAGGCTGGTGCCGTCGAGCACGATCGTCACATCGGAGCTCGGCGTCGTGCCCTTCGGCGTCGCGAAGACGGTCGTGTGCGGCACGAGGTCGCGCGTGCACGGCTTGGCCGGGATCTCCTCCAGCGTCGCCTCGAAGGCGTTGTCCGAGGTCTGCGTCAGCGATTCGACGATCGGCGGGCAGCTCGAGCTCCCCCACAGGGTGATGCCGATCTGACTCGCATCCTGCAGCCAATAGAGCTGCGGCTCGCCACTCGGGTTCTGTGGCAGCCCGAGCATCCCCTCCGGCAGCCCGGCATAGTCCTCCTCCGCGCTGACGGTGGCACCGGAGCTTCCCACGCCGCCCTCCGAACTCGCGCAGGCGCTGATCGTGAGAACAACGGATGCCGCCAACAGCACTGCGGCAGCGGGGCGGAGGGAGCCGAATCTCGGTGTCATGCCGCCAGACTAGCGCTCGGCACGCGGGCATAGGCTGGGGATATGAGCAATCTTGAGCGGGAGCCGGCCGAGCTCATCTGCGAGTACATCGAGGCGGCGGCATCCGCCCGCCCTGCCCCCGTCGAGGTGCTGTTGCCGCGCGACGTGCCGCTCGGCGGGCCGCGAGCCATGCCCGTGCGGCGCACGCTTCCGCAGCGCGGGCGCACCACCATCGGCGCCTGGTGCTTCGCAGACCATTACGGCCCCGACGACGTCGCCGCCACCGGCGGAATGGTCGTCCCACCGCATCCGCACACCGGCTTGCAGACGGCGAGCTGGCTGTTCGAGGGCGAGATCGAACACCGCGACAGCGTCGGCAGCCATGCCATGGTGCGCCCTGGCGAGCTCAACCTGATGACCGCCGGCAGCGGCATCTCGCACTCCGAGGTGTCGACGCCGGCCACGACCACTCTGCACGGCGTGCAGCTCTGGATCGTCCTCCCGGATGCCGCCCGCGCCACCCAGCCGTTCTTCGAGCGTCACGACGCCCGCGTGCTGCGCCGCGGTGCTGCGGAGTTGCGCGTGTTCATTGGCGCCATCGCGGACGAGACGGCGCCGGTGGCCGGCCTGAGTGTTTCGACCCCGACCGTCTTCAGCCGGCTGCTCGGCGCCCAGCTCGATCTGCCGGCGCACGGCAGCGTCACCCTGCCGCTCGACCCCGCCTTCGAACACGGCGTGCTCGTCGACGCCGGCCCCGTCACGGTGCACGATGCCGAGGCCGAGGACGGGGCGTC
>JBEVGZ010000270.1:0-3733 GCA_040511515.1 Microterricola sp. | reverse complement strand
TCGCTGTTGGGCGATCCAGGCCCGCACATCGGAGATGGCGAACTTCAGATGTTTGCCGAACCGGTAGGCGGTGGGGCCTTTGCCGTGCACCCGCCAGTCGTAGACGGTGGAGATCGGGATGCCCAGGTAGGCCGCCAGCTCGTGGACGTCCATCAGGGGCTCGAGGCCCCAGTCGTCGGTGGGAACAGAAGTCGGGTTCTCGTTGTGAATGCTCATACCCAGAAGGTGTGCTGGGCGATCCCGGACGATCGGGAGGAACCGAAACCGACCTCAGCGCCCCGCACGGCAGGGCCGGCAAAGCGGCGGAAATGGGCTGAAAGTGATGACGTAGTGATGACACAATCAAATCTCTTAACCAAAAAAGTCCCGGAAACCCTTGAGTTTCCGGGACATTTGGTCGGGCTGACAGGATTTGAACCTGCGACCCCCTGACCCCCAGTCAGGTGCGCTACCAAGCTGCGCTACAGCCCGTAGTCTCTGGTTGGCCACCAGCGTGAGTAACCTCAGCTGGCGCTTCGCCCGAAGACAACTTGTCAATAATAGCGCGAAGTTCGGGCCCCGCTCGCCACTTTGAATCCGCCGGGCGTGTTCCGCTCGGATTCCGGATGCCGCCGCGGCGCGAAGCGGGCGCGTGCGGCGCGCGGCACCGGCGGCAAAGCCCGGATCAACGGCGAGATCACGGCATCCGTAGCGCCAGGTCGGTGCAGCCACCTAATGTTTTCTCATGAGCGACAACGGCCCGGTGAGCATCGTGTCCGTCTCCGACGCGCCCTGGGGCGACGTGGAGCGCGTGTTCGGCACGCGCGGTGACCCGGCGGGGTGCTGGTGCCAGTACTTCAAGCTGTCCAACGCCGAGTGGACCGACGCGGAGCCGTCCGAATGCAAAACCCTGCTCGAGAAGCAGGTGCGGGCCGCGGCTCCCCCGCCGGGCGTCATCGCCTACCGCGACGGCGAGGCGGTGGGTTGGTGCGCCGTGGAGCCCCGCCCGAACTACAGCCGGTTGGCGCGCAGTCGCGTCGTCGCAGGCGGCAGCCCGGAGGATCCGGACGACGACGGGGTGTGGGCGGTGACCTGCTTCGTCGTGCGGGTAGGGCACCGCCGCAGCGGCATCGGCGGAGCCCTCTTGCGGGGTGCCGTCGAGCAGGCTCGCACGCTCGGGGCCCGCGTGATCGAGGGCTACCCGGTCGACGTGGCCGTGCGGGGCAAGACCAGCTCCGCCGATCTCTACCACGGCACATCCTCGCTGTTCCTCGCGGCCGGTTTCGCCGAGGTGGCGCGGCCGAGCCCGGACCGCCAGGTTGTGCAGCTTCGAATCAGAGGCTGAGACAACGCCCCGCCAGCTCATAGCTCGTTCATAGCAAACGCCGGTAGTGTCAATCGACCGCTCCGGCACCCCGAACGCAAGGAAATCATGTCCAGCACCGCTGCACCCCGCGCAACCCGCGCCACCAACTTCCCCGTCATCCTGCTCTGGGTGGCTTCGCTTGCCGCCGCCGCGGTGGGCTACCTCATCATGACGAACTCGATCAACGCCCAGGCCGAGCTCTACGCCGCCGGCTCGCAGGACGTGCACGCCATGCTCTCCGGCCAGTCCAGCGCCACTCTCGGCACCACGCTGATCGGCGTCGGCGTGCTTGGTCTGCTGCTGGCCCTCGCCGTGCACGCGCACAACTTCGCGCTCGCCCAGGCCCAGGCCGCCCTCATGGTTGACGACTTCGACGAGTTCGACGAGACCGAGATCGTGCACAGCACCACGACCCCGGCCGAGGACGTTGCCGCTGAGACCGCTGCAGCTGGGACGACCGACGAGCCCGTTGAGGTCATCGAGGTCATCGAAGAAGAGGTCATCGTCGTGGCGGATGCCGCCGACGAGGCCCCGGCCGCCGGCACGAAGCCGGCCACGCCCGCTTCCTGACTCCCGTCACAGCACAGCGCCACACGGCGCTGCCCAGCTCTGTGACCCCGCGCTCTGGCGCCGATCGGCCTCGCCGTTCGGCGCCAGAGCCATTTCGGCGCCCTGTCGGCGTCGGGAATGCCGCGGGAGTATGGTCAGTGCATGGGCACGCACGCACAACCCCCGCAGCCGCACCCGGTGGTGGTCGGCGTCTCCGCCGGCCAGCCGCCGCAGGTCGTGGAACAAGCCGCCGAGTTCGCGGCCCGGTTCGGCGCGGAACTCGTCTGCGCGCACGTGAACCCCGGTCGCTTCTCCACGGCCGAATCCCCGGACGGCTCCGTGTTGACGGCGCCGCTCGATCCCGACTTCGCCGACGAGCACGATGCCGCGTTCGACGCCCGCATCGCCGCCGGGCTCGCGGAACTGCTCGAGGGCGGTGAGGTCTCCTGGCGCACGCTGGCCCTCGCCGGCGACGTGCCGACGGCCCTCGCGCACCTCGCCGATACCCTGGACGCGTCGATGATCATCGTCGGCGGCCACGCGCACTCCCTCGGCGGCAGCATCCAGGACTTCTTCACCGGCTCGGTCGCCCTGGCGCTCACCCGGCGCCAGTCACGCCCCGTCGTCGTCATCCCCACCCATTCCGGCGGAGACGCCGACGCGCTCTCCCGGCCGATCGAGTGACGGCCGGCATCCGGCCGCCGCACCTGCGTTGGGCGGCCATCGCGCTGGTCGCGCTCGGCGGCACCGTCGGCGTCGCCGCCCGGGAGGCGCTCACGCTCATCGTCCCGACGCTCGGCGCCCTGCCGGTGGCCATCGCGCTCGTCAACCTGCTCGGAGCGTTCCTGCTCGGCCTGCTCTACGAGGCGCTCACCCGTGCCGACCCCGCGCGCTCGACCGCCCGCACGCTGCGCCTGCTGCTCGGCACCGGCTTCTGCGGCGGCTTCACGACGTACAGCGCACTCGCCGTCGACACCGCACTGCTCCTCGGCGACGGCAAGGCCGTGACGGCCGTCGGGTACGCGCTGGGCACCGTGCTGCTCGGCGCCTGCGCCACCTGGGGCGGCATCGCCGTCGGCCACGCCATCGCCACCCGGATGCCGCAGACGCCCGCTCAGCAGGGAGCCACGTCGTGACGCCCCTGCTGTTCGCGCTGCTCGCCCTCGCCGGCGGAGTCGGGGCCGCGGCCCGCTTCGTGCTGGACGGAGCGATCCGCACTCGACTGAAGACGGCGTTCCCGTGGGCGACGACGGTGATCAACGTGTCCGGGTCGCTCCTGCTCGGCGTGCTGACGGGACTCACCGCCGCCCACCTGCTGCCGGAGCAGCTCGGCGTCGTGCTCGGGGCCGGCTTCCTCGGCGGGTACACGACCTTCAGCACGGCGAGCTACGAGACCGTGCAACTGATCCGCCAGGGGCGCTACGGTGCCTCCCTGCTCAGCGGGCTGCTCATGCTCGTGCTGTCCGTGGCCGCCGCGAGCCTCGGGCTGTGGATCGGGAGCTCGGTGTAGACCGTCTGCGCTTCAGATGGTGCCCGCGAGGTCTCGATACGCTCGTTCCTCGCCGCTCGACCAACAGACGCTTAAGCACGCAACGCGCCCGGCCGAAGGGCCGGACGCGGTGCGGGAGCGTCGCTGAGCTGCGTGCCTAGCGGGCGCGCTTCTCGCGAACGCGCATGTTGACGAAGATCGGCGTTCCGGCGAAGCCGTAGATCTCGCGGAGGCGGCGCTGGATGTAGCGACGGTATCCCGGGTCGAGGAAGCCGGTCGTGAACAGCACGAATGTCGGCGGGCGGCTGGAGACCTGGGTGCCGAACAGGATGCGCGGCTGCTTGCCTCCG
>JBEVGZ010000269.1:0-8090 GCA_040511515.1 Microterricola sp. | reverse complement strand
GACGGCCATCAGGCAGTGGCTGCCCTCGACGGTCCGACCGTCGGAGAGGGTCGCGAGCACGCCGTCCTCCGTGCGCACGACCGAGTCGGCGCGCGACTTGCTGAGCACCCGCATGCCGTTGCGCTTGAAGGCGTTCTCGATCACGTGTGCTGCATCGGCGTCCTCGCCAGGCAGCACCTGGTCACGGCTGGAGATGAGCGTGACCTTGGCACCGAGCGCTCGGTAGGCAGAGGCGAACTCGGCTCCGGTGACGCCGGAGCCGACGACGATGAGGTGCTCAGGCACCGTCTGCAGGTTGTAGAGCTGGGTCCAGGTGAGGATGCGCTCGCCGTCGGGAACAGCGGATGCCAGCACGCGCGGGCTCGCACCGACGGAGACGACGATCGTGTCGGCCTCGATGCGGTCGAAATCGGTGCCGGCATCGCCCTGGGCCGTCGAGACGATGATTGCGCTGGAGCCGTCGAGCCGGCCGTCGCCCTGCACAAGGCGCACACCGGCGCGCAGCAGGTTCGCCTTCATGTCCTCCGACTGCTGCCGCGCCAGGCTGAGGAGGCGCTTGTTCACGGCGGCCAGGTTGATGGCGACCTCCGGCCGCACAGGCACACCGTCCTCGCCGCGGGTGAAGAACTGCACACCGAGGTCTGCGGCCTCCTTGATCGAATTCGAGGCCTCGGCGGTCGCGATCAGCGACTTGGACGGCACGACGTCCGTGAGCACGGCGGCGCCGCCGACTCCGACGCGTTCGACGAGCGTGACCTCCGCACCGAGCTGCGCACCGGCGAGTGCCGCTTCATAACCACCGGGCCCTCCACCGAGTACTGCAATTCTGTGGGTGCGTTCGAACTCATAGGCCATTGCCCCATTCTCCCCTGCCGCCTCAAACGCAGCAAATGAGCACACCCTCAGCTGCATATGAGCAAATTCTGCTGCGCGGGCGCATCCGTCATTAGAGTTGAGGCATGTCTGTACAGAACCCACTTGACCTGCCCGATTCTGACCCGTTCGATGTCGCACGGATCGCCGCAGAGCAGATCGCCGAGAAGACCGGCGTCGAAAGCCACGACATCGCGCTGACCCTCGGCAGCGGCTGGGGCAAGGCCGCCGAGCTGCTCGGCGAGACGACCGCCACCATCCCGGCCGACGAGATCATCGGCTTCAGCAAGCCGGCGCTCGAGGGCCACGTCGGAACGCTGCGTTCCGTGTTGCTGCCGAGCGGCAAGCGCGCCCTCGTGATCGGTGCTCGCACCCACTACTACGAGGACCACGGCGTCCGCCGCGTCGTGCACAGCGTGCGCACCGCCGCAGCGACCGGCGTGAAGACGATGATCCTCACGAACGGTGCCGGCGGCATCAAGGAGACGTGGAAGCCGGGAACCCCCGTACTGATCAGCGACCACATCAACCTGACCGCCGACTCGCCGCTCGAGGGCGCGACGTTCATCGACCTCACCGATCTGTACTCGCAGCGGCTGCGCGACCTCGCGCACTCCATCGACAGCACGCTCGATGAGGGCGTCTACTGCCAGTTCCGCGGCCCGCACTACGAGACGCCGGCCGAGGTGCAGATGGCAAAGATCATCGGCGGCCACATCGTGGGCATGTCGACGGCGCTCGAGGCGATCGCCGCACGCCAGTCCGGCATGGAGGTGCTGGGCATGTCGCTCATCACGAACCTCGCGGCCGGCATCCAGAAGACCCCGCTCAGCCACGCCGAGGTGATCGAGGCCGGTCAGATGGCCGAGCCCGTGATCACCGCCCTGCTGGCCCGCATCGTGGCGGCGATCTGATGAGCTCGGATGCCGCTCTGCTCGAGACGGCGCGGGCCTGGTTCGCCCAGGACCCCGATGCGGAGACCCGTGCCGAGCTGCACCAGCTGATCGACGCAGCGGCCGACGGCAGCGCGGATGCCATGTCCGAGCTGCACGACCGCTTCGACGAGCGGCTCGCATTCGGCACCGCGGGGCTCCGCGGCGAGATCGCCGCGGGCTCCAATCGGATGAACCGCGTTCTGGTCTCGCAGGCCGCAGCGGGTCTGGCCGGCTACCTCCTCGAGGTTGCCGGCCCCGGCGAGGTGCCGTCCGTCGTCATCGGCTACGACGGCCGCAAGAACTCGGACATCTTCGCCCGTGACACGGCGGAACTGATGGCCGGAGCCGGAGTGCGGGCGATCCTGCTGCCCCGCCTGCTGCCGACCCCCGTTCTCGCCTTCGCTGTGCGCCACCTCGATGTGAGCGCCGGCGTGATGGTGACCGCCTCGCACAACCCGCCGAACGACAACGGCTACAAGGTGTACCTCGGTGGCAGCAACGAGGGCTCGCAGATCGTCGCCCCCGTCGACGCCGCCATCGCGAGCCACATCCTCCGCGTCGCCGCGGAGCGGAACGTGCTCCAGCTGCCCCGTGGGACGTTCGAGACCGCCGAGGAGGCTGTCGTCGACGCCTACATCGCCGCGACGGCCGCCGTGGCATCCGAGGCGCCTGCCGGAGGCCGTGCGGAGCTCTCGGTCGTCTACACCGCCATGCACGGCGTCGGATGGGAGACCGCTCGCAGCGTCTTGACCGCTGCCGGCTTCACCGCCCCGCACGTCGTCGCCGCGCAGATCGATCCGGACCCGGCGTTCCCGACGGTTGCGTTCCCGAACCCGGAGGAGCCGGGCGCGATGGACCTGGCGATCGAGGCGGCGCGCGAGCTGGGCGCTGAGCTCATCATCGCGAACGACCCCGACGCCGACCGCCTGGCCATCGCGATCCCCTCTGCGACGGATGCCACCGGCTACCGCCGCCTGAGCGGCAACGAGCTCGGCGCGCTGCTCGGTTGGCGGGCCGCCGAGCGGGCCGTGGCCGCCGCGTCAGGCGACAACGGGGCGACGGGCACCCTCGCGTGTTCCATCGTCTCCTCGCCGGCGCTCAAGGCCGTCGCGGCGCACTATGGCCTCGAGTTCGCCAACACGCTCACGGGCTTCAAGTGGGTCTCGCGCGCTCCCGGGCTGGTCTTCGGCTTCGAGGAGGCGCTCGGCTACCTCGTGAACCCCGAGACCGTTCGCGACAAGGACGGCATCTCCGCGGCGGTTGCGCTGCTCGACCTGGCAACGTCGCTGAAGGCCTCCGGCCGCACGATCGCCGACCACCTCGAGGAGTTCACCGCGACCTTCGGTGCCTATGCCTCCAGCCAGGTCTCCGTGCGCGTCACGGACCTCTCGCGCATCGCCGAGGTGATGTCGGCGCTGCGCGCCGATCCGCCCGTGGAGATCGGCGGCATCCGCGTCGAACAGATCGACGACCTTGGTGAGGGCTTCGGCGCGCTGCCGCCGAGCGATGTGCTGCGCATCTGGCTCACGGGCGGCGCCCGCGTCATGGTGCGCCCGAGCGGCACAGAACCGAAGCTCAAGGTGTACATCGACGCGTCGTCCACCGACGGCACCGTCGTCGAGCGCGAGGCGGCCGCCGCGGCGACCGTCGCAGCGCTCGAGACCGGAATGCGCGCGCTGGTAAACGCGTAGCGTTTTCCAGCGCGCGAAAGGCGGCAGCCAGTCCCAAGGAAATCTCGGCAACCGTCACCGCTGCGTGGCGGCTGTCTCCGTACGACAACAGCCGCGAACTCGAAGAAACGGCCCTGTCTGCAGCTGCAGACAGGGCCGTTTCGTCGTGTTGGGGAGTGGTTACCAGCCGAGGGCACCCTCGAGCTTCTCCATGATCTCTTCGAGATCGAAGTAGTTGTTGATCACCACGATGTCGGCATTGGTCGCCCCGATGTGGGAGACCAGCTCCGGCGAGGTGAGGATCACCTGGGCGTCGGCGGCGGCGACCGCGAGGCTCGCGACATCGGATGCCGAGACCTCGGCCTCGATGTCGAGCCGTTCGAGGGCGCGCTCCGCGTTCACCTTGAGGATTCCCGAGGTGCCGATGCCGGCACCACAGATGGCGACGATCTTCACGCTTCGACCCCGAGCAGACCGCGCACCGTCGCGGCATCCGGTGCAGCGGCCAGCGCGGGGATCACACTCTCATCGTTGAACACGTTCGCCAGCGCGGCGATCGAGTGCACGTGCTCGTCGGAGCTCTTCACGGCGAGACCGATCAGCACGCTGACCGGGTCGTTGTGCGGGTGCCCGAAGACGACGGGCTCCGCGAGCGTGACGACGCTGAGCCCTTCGCGCAGCACATCGGGGCCCGGCCGCGCATGGGCCAGCGCGAGCCCGGGGGCGATGACGATGTACGCACCGAACTCGTCGATCACCTGCACCATGCGCCCCGTGTATCCGGCGCTGGTGGCGCCGGAGCGCCGCAGGGCCTCACCGCACAATTCGACGGCTGCACGCCAGTCGTCGGCGCGCACGGCGATGTCGATGGCCGAGTCAGGCAGGGGCGGGAGAGTCATCGGTGTCTTTCAGAGTGGTGGTGCGCGAGGGTGATGCGAGGTGGAGGATCAGACCTCGGCGTAGGCGTCGGCGATTTCCTCGGCGAGTTCTTCGCGTTCCTCCAGCGGGAGGAACGCGGCAGCGACGGCGTTCTGCTGGAACTGCTCGAAGTCGTCGACGTCGTAGCCGAATGCGTCGCTCAGCAGACCGAGCTCCTTGCTGAGCGTCGTGTTGCTCATCAGGCGGTTGTCGGTGTTGACCGTCACGCGGAAGCCGAGCTGGTAGAGCAGGTCGAACGGGTGGTCGATGAGCTCATCGCCCCATGCCGCGATGGCTCCGGTCTGCAGGTTCGACGACGGGCTGAGCTCGAGCGTGATCTGGCGGTCGCGCACCCAGCGGGCGACCGGGCCGAGCGTGACGTAGCTGTTGTCGTCATCCTCGCGCTCGATCGTGACGTCCTCTGCCAGGCGGACACCGTGGCCGAGGCGCAGTGCACGGCCGTCGAAGAGCGCTCCGCGGATGCTGTCGATGCCGTCGGCCTCTCCGGCGTGCACGGTGACGGGGAAGAACTCCTTGGCCAGGAAGTCGAAGGCGGCGCGGTGGTTGCCGGCCGGGAAGCCCAGCTCTGCACCGGCGATGTCGAAGCCGACGACGCCGCGGTCACGGTGACGCACGGCCAGTTCGGCGATCTCGAGTCCACGGTCGGCATGGCGCATGGCCGTGACGAGCTGGCCGACGCGGATCTCGCGACCGGAGGAGAAGACATCGTCGATGCCGGCCTCGATGCCCTGCTGCACGGCTTCGACGACCTGGTCGAGGCTGAGCCCGCGGGCGAGGTGCTGCTCGGGTGCCCAACGCACCTCTCCGTAGATCACGCCGTCGGCGGCGAGGTCCTGCACGAATTCGCGCGCAACCCGCTCGAGACCCTCAACGGTCTGCATCACGCTCGTGGTGACGTCGAAGGTCTTGAGGTACTCGACGAGGGAGCCGGAGTTGGCCTGATCCGCGAACCAGGTTCCGAGTGCGACGGCATCCGTTGTCGGTACATCGATGCCGATCGCATCGGCAAGTTCGATGATGGTCTGCGGCCGCAGACCACCGTCGAGGTGGTCGTGCAGGGAGATCTTGGGCAGTGCTTCGATGCTGATGGCGCCGCCGGGCAGAAGGTGCTCGCTCTGAGAGGTGTTCACCCTTACAAATCTAGTGGTCGGACGGCCAGGATGTCTCGGCAGATTCGCAGCAGCCAACGGGAACACGCTCCACGAGATGACGCGAATGGCCCCTTCCGGTGATCGGAAGGGGCCATTCGGTGCAACTCGTGGGGTCCGGCGTCAGCGGCCGATGCGTTCGGCGATCAGCGGCCCGCCGTCAAGCACGGGCTCGCCGGGGTCGCCGATGCGCCACGCGCCGTCGACAGCCTCGAGCGCGCGTGCGAAACGCTCGGGCTCGTCGGCGCTGAGCGTGAACAGCGGCTGGCCCTTGCGGATCGTGTCGCCCGGCTTCGCGTGCAGGTCGATGCCGGCTGCGTGCTGGACGGGATCCTGCTTGCGGGCGCGGCCGGCGCCGAGGCGCCAGGCGCCGATGCCGAACGGCAGCGCCTGCTGTTCGACGAGCACGCCGTCGCGGTCGGCGAGCACGGTGTGCGTCTCGCGCGCGACGGGCAGCGCGGCATCCGGGTCTCCACCCTGGGCTCGGATGACGTCGCGCCACTTGTCCATGGCGCGGCCGTCCGTGAGCGCTGCGGCCACGTCGACGTCGACGATGCCGACGAGCGCCAGCATCTCCTCGGCCAGGGCAACGGTGAGCTCGACGACGTCGCGGGGACCGCCACCGGCCAGCACCTCGACGGACTCGCGAACCTCGTTGGCGTTGCCGATGGCGAGGCCGAGCGGAACGTTCATGTTGGTGAGCAGCGCGGATGTCGCGACGCCGGCGTCCTCACCGAGCGCGACCATCGTCTGCGCCAGTTCGCGGGAGCGCTCGATGTCCTTGAGGAACGCGCCGGAACCGAACTTCACGTCGAGCACGAGCGCGCCCGTTCCCTCCGCGATCTTCTTGGACATGATCGAGGACGCGATCAGCGGGATCGCCTCGACCGTGCCGGTGATGTCGCGCAGGGCGTAGAGCTTGCCGTCGGCAGGCGCCAGGCCGCTCCCGGCTGCGCTGATCACGCCGCCGTGCTCCTGCAACTGCGTGAACATCTCCTCGTTTGTGAGGTTTGCGCGCCAGCCCGGGATCGATTCGAGCTTGTCGAGGGTTCCCCCGGTGTGGCCGAGGCCGCGCCCGGAGAGCTGCGGAACCGCGGCGCCGAAGACGGCGACGAGCGGCATCAGCGGCAGGGTGATCTTGTCGCCGACGCCGCCGGTCGAGTGCTTGTCTGTTGTCGGCTTGCCGAGATCGGCGAAGCTCATCCGCTCGCCGCTGGCGATCATCGCCATCGTCAGGTCGCGGATCTCGCTGCGCGACATCCCGTTCAGGAAGATCGCCATGGTCATGGCGGCCATCTGCTCGTCACCGACGTAACCACGCGTGTACGCGTCGATCAGCCAGTCGATCTGCGCGGTCGTGAGAACGCCCTTGTCACGCTTGGTGCGGATCAGGTCGACGGCGTCGAATGCCTCGATTGCTGCCATGGTCACAGTGCTCCGAACTCACTCAGCTGCCGCGGCCCGAAGGCGTCAGGCAGTACTTCTTCAATCGTGCGGACGCCGCTGACGGTCTCCAGCAGCATTCCGGGCATCGCGTGCTCGAACAGGAGCTGCCGGCAGCGCCCACAGGGCATCAGCACGTTGCCGTTGCCGTCGACGCAGCTGAAGGCGACGAGTCGCCCTCCCCCGCCCATCTGCAACCCGGAGACCAGGGAGCACTCCGCGCAGAGCGTCAGGCCGTACGACGCATTCTCGACATTGCAGCCGGCGACGATGCGGCCGTCGTCGGCCAGTGCCGCCGCCCCGACCGGGAAGTGCGAGTACGGCACGTAGGCGTTCCGCATGGCCGCGGTTGCCGCGGCGCGCAGCGCTTCCCAGTCGATGGCTTCTGCGGCTGGCTTCGACGAGACGGGATCCACTCTCATCCCCCGATCAGGACTTGATGTACGGTTTGCCGGATGCCGCAGGCCCACGGGACTGCCCGACGAGACCGGCGACGGCGAAGATCGTCACGAGGTACGGCAGCATCAGCATGAACTCGCTCGGCACCGGCGAACCGATGATGCTGAGCACGTTCTGCAGGTTCGACGCGAAACCGAACAGCAGCGCGGCGAGCGTTGCCCTGATCGGATCCCAGCGACCGAAGATCACGGCCGCGAGGGCGATGAATCCGGCGCCGGCTGTCATCTCTTTGCCGAAGGCACCGACGGAGCCGAGCGTGAAGTAGGCGCCACCGAGGCCGGCGATCGCACCAGCGAGCGAGACGTTCCAGAAACGGGTTCCTGTCACGTTGATACCGACGGTGTCAGCCGCCTGCGGGTGCTCACCGACTGCGCGCAGGCGCAGGCCCCACCGAGTGTGGAAGATGCCGAAGTACACGGCCGCGACCACGATGTACATGATGTACACGATGAGCGTCTGGCGGAACAACACCGGTCCGATGAGGGGAATCTCAGAGAGGAACGGAATGTTGATGCGTTCGAAACGCGGGGGTGAGTTGAGCGCCGCCGCATTGGGGGCGAGCAACTGCGAGAACAAGAAGCCCGTGACACCGGTGACGAGAACGTTGAGAACAACACCCACGA
>JBEVGZ010000268.1:0-4549 GCA_040511515.1 Microterricola sp. | reverse complement strand
CTGCAGTTGTGGCAGCGTGCAGGGTCACGCACCTTTGTTGGACGATTGACTCGGGTAGGCGGGTCAGTTCCTCGGGTGTTTTCAACCGTAACCGCGGCGACTTCCCGACACGCGCGACCGGACTCCCCCAGTGCGAGTGTCCTCCACAATGCCGACCCTCGTTTGGGGCGGAGCCCCTTTCAGCCCGATTCACGGCCGCCTCACTAACATGATTGAGAAGGCTGCCGAGAGTGTGTTGTGACCCGAACGGTCACCGCATTCATCCCCGACAGCACCCGACAGAAAGGCGAGCCAGTGGGCGTCAACGAGCTCTCCGCAGTGTTGTGGCGCGAACGCGAGCTGCTGGAGCTGTTGCTCTTCAAGCTCGAGGAGGAGCAGCTTCTGCTCACCGCAGGCAAATCGCGCTGGGTAGGCCACGCGAGCCGCGAGGTTGAGCAGGTGATGAACCGCCTTCGGGATGCCGCACTCGGCCGTTCCGTCGAGGTCGCCGACCTCGCCACGGAATGGGGCTGCGCGGAAGACGCGTCACTGCGCGAGATCATCGGCGCAGCACCGGCAGGGCCGTGGCAGGACATCTTCACGGCGCATCTCACGGCGATGACCGAGCTGACCGGGCAGATCCGGGAGGTGCGAGACGTGAACGAGCAGTTCCTGCGCACCGCCGTTCGTGGCGTGCAAGAGACCCTCGCGGGCGTCGAGACCGTCTCTGGCACCTACGACGCCAGCGGATCAGCACACCACGCGGAATCCTCATCCCTGCTTTTCGACGAGAAACTGTGAGCCAGCGCACGTGAGCACATTCAGCGGTCTGAACACCGCATACCGGGGCCTCTCCGCCGCCAAGGCCGGGCTCGACGTCTCCGGACAGAACATCGCCAACGCGCGCACGGAGGGCTACACCCGCCAGCGCTTGACGACCTCCGCCATCGGCGGGCCGGCGATGGCCGGGAAGTTCTCGCTCGGAGTGCGACCGGGTGGTGGCGTCAACATCGACGGAATCGCACGCCTCGGCGATGTGCACCTCGACGCCAGAGTCCGCGCCGCCGCTGGCGTCTCCGGTTTCAGCGCAGCACGGGCGACCGCGTTCTCCGGCCTGGAGTCCGCGCTGAACGAGCCGGGCGACAAGGGCATCTCCACGCAGCTCGACAAGTTCTGGGCGTCGTGGCAGGACGTCGCAAACGCCCCGGGCGAGGCCGCGCAGGGCGGCGTGCTGTTGCAGCAGGCCGGCGCACTTGCCAAGCAGCTCTCCACGACGTACTCAGAGTTCGACAATCAGTGGTCACAGCTGCGCGGCGAGGTGCGCGATCTCACGGCAGAGCTCAACAGCGCCGCCACCCAGCTCGCCGACCTGAATGGCCGCATCCGCTCCGCGACGGCATCCGGCAGTTCAGTGAACGAGCTGCTCGACCAACGCAGCCTGCTCACGACGACGATCGCGGCCATCGCAGGCGGCACCGTCCGCGATGCCGGTGACGGCACCATCGACGTCTACATCGGCGGCAACGCGCTGGTCACGGGCACGACGGCGCGCTCGGTGAACGTGATCGGCTCCAACACGATGGCCGGCTCCGACACCAACCCGGTGACGCTCGAATGGTCGCACCGGCCGGGCACCGCGATCTCGCTCGACGGCGGAGAGCTCGGCGGCGCCGTGTCGATGCTGGCACCTGCGGCGGCCGGCGGCCCGATCGCGAAGGCCGCAGAGTCGCTCAACGCCTTCGCGCAGAAGCTCGCGGACGCCGTGAACACCGTGCACCGCACCGGAGCGATCGCCGATGGCAGCACCGGCCATGACTTCTTCGCCTTCACGGCGGGCAAACCGCTCGCACAGGGCCTCACGATCGTGCCGACGGGTATCGCTGACATCGCTGCTGCGAAACCCGGCAACGGCGGGCTCGACGGCAGCATCGCCGACGCAATCTCGCAGCTCGGCGAGGGTGCAGGATCGCCGGACACCTTCTGGTCGAACTTCGTCGTCGAGCTCGGTGTGACGACTCGTTCCGAGAACCGCCAGGCCGACCTCTCCAACCTCGCGACGACCGCGGCCGTCGGCAAGCAGCTGGCGAATGCATCCGTCGACATCGACGAAGAGAACGTCAGCCTGCTCATGTACCAGCACGCCTACCAGGGCGCCGCCCGGGTGATGACGGCCGTCGACGAGATGCTTGACGTGCTCATCAACCGCACAGGACTCGTGGGAAGGTAGACAATGATCAGCCGAGTCACCCAACAGACCTCCATGCTCGCCGCGCAACGGAATCTGCAGTCAAGCGCCGCGCAGCTCGCCAAGCTGCAGGATCAGGCGATGACGCGCAAGGCATTCTCGCGCGCATCCGAGGACCCGAGCGGTGCGGCCGATGCGATGCGCATCCGTTCGCAGCAGCGCTCCAACGACCAGTACAGCCGCAACATCGACAACGGTCTCGGCTGGGTCACGACGATCGATTCCACGCTCACCGAGATCAACGACGCCATGAAGCGCGTGCGGGACCTCACGGTGCAGGGAGCCAACGACGGCGCCCTCTCCCCCACGGCCAAGGAGGCGATCGCGGTTGAGCTCGACAGTCTCAAGGAGCAGTTGCTTGGCTTGGCCAACACCCAGTACCTCGGTCGCAGCGTCTTCGCGGGCAACTCGAGCGATGGGGTGGCCTTCAACCCCGATTACAGCTTCACCGGCGCGGCGGGCAGCACCGTCGAACGCCGCATCGGCACCGACACGACCGTGCGCGTCGACGGTGACGGAGCCGCGGCATTCGGCGTCGGGGCCAACTCGGTCTTCGCCCTCATCGATACCATTGCGACCGAACTGCGCGGCGGCACCAACATCGGCGCCCGCCTCGGCGACATCGATCAGCGTATGAACGCACTTCGCACAGAACATTCGGCGGTCGGCAGCCGCCACGCGCTCATCATGCGCGCTGAGGAGACAGTCATGGACAAGACCGGATCGCTTGAGGCGCAGCGCGCTGCGGTGGAGGACATCGAGCTCAGTCGCATCATCCTCGACCTCAAGTCGCAGGAGATCAGCTACCAGGCGGCACTCGGCGTGACCGCGCGCGTGCTGCAGCCGACGCTGATGGACTTCCTGCGATGAGCGCGACACTGAGTTTCATCGCCCCTCCGCCCGGCTTCGAGCCCAGCCTGGAGTTTGACTTCAGCGCGGTGGACGACACGGTCGGACTGTTCACGCTGTCGGCCGTCGACGGCGACTCGCGTCGCGTCTTCGTGCTGGATGCCGGCATCTACCTGCCCGAGTACACGCCCAGCCTGAGCCAGGCGCAGAGCGAGTCGCTCGGCCTCACCTCCGGCGACGACGCCCGCGTCTACGTGGTCGCGAACCCCGCAGAATCCGGCACCACCGTCAACCTGCTCGCCCCGATCGTGGTGAACGCCGCGACGAACGCCGCCGCGCAGGTCATCCTCGATGACCGCGACTGGCCGCTACAGGCGCCGCTCGGCGCCTAGCCCAGGGCGGCAATAGTGCCGAAGGGAGGCCAGATTCACCGAATCTGGCCTCCCTTCGCGCTTAAGGCCTCCCGACACGGAGGCGCGAAGCGTTAGTTGACGGGGCGCTTCGCGGGCAGGCCAGCCTCGATCGCGGCGATCACGGTCGGGTCGTCTGGCTTCACTGCCGAGCGGAAGCGCGTCATGGTGCCGTCGGCACCGATCACGAACTTCTCGAAGTTCCACTTGATGCGCCCGGACTTGCCCGCGGCATCCGGAACGTCGTGCAGCGCCTCGTAGAGCGGGTGCATGTTCCTGCCGTTGACCTTGACCTTCTCGAGCAGCGGGAATGTCACGCCGTAGTTGATCGTGCAGAAATCCTGGATCTTCTCGCCGTCGCCCGGCTCCTGACCTGCGAACTGGTTGCACGGGAATCCAACGACGGTGAGCCCGTCCTGGCCGTACTTCTCGTGCAGCGCCTCGAGCTGGGCGTACTGAGGTGTGAAGCCGCATTTCGATGCGACGTTCACGACGAGCACGGCTCCGTCGCCGAGTTCATTCAGTGTCGTGCTGCGCCCGTCGATGGTGGTCAGAGGGATCTCTCGAATATTCACGGACTCAGCGTACGCGGATTCCGCAGGGGAACGGCCGATCACGCGGCGTTGTAGGCAGCTTCCAAGGCGGCGAGATCGAGTTTGCCCATCGGGAGCATGGTCTGCATGACCGCTCCGGCCTTGGCCGGGTCTGGATCGCTGAGGAGTTCGGAGAGCCGCGGCGGAACGACCTGCCACGAGAGCCCGTACTTGTCTTTCAGCCAGCCGCATCGGCCGGGCTCCCCGCCGTCGGCCGTCAGCGCATCCCAAAGCCGGTCGATGTCTGCCTGGGTCGGCGCGGCGATCGAGAGCGAGATCGCCTCGGTGAAGCTGAACTCCGGACCGCCGTTGAGCGCCTGGAACTCCAGCCCGTCCAGCACGAAGGTCACCGAGATGGCCGAGCCGGCCGGCCTCGGTGCGCCCTCACCGTATCTCGAGACGCCCAGGATTTCCGAGTTCTTGAAGACCGAGACATAGAACTCGGCGGCTTCCTCTGCCTGGGTGTCGAACCA
>JBEVGZ010000267.1:0-3414 GCA_040511515.1 Microterricola sp. | reverse complement strand
TCGTGCCCGCCGCCGACGATCTCCTCGATCACCGCATCGAAACGTCCGAAAGCCTCGTGTCCGTTCTCGCCGCCGCGCATCCGCAGGTCGAGGTCGCCGGCCGCCCAGGCCATGCACGTTCCGAGGTATTCATGCACCGATGGACGATCGGTGAGCATCTCGAGCTCGCCTGCGGCCACCTCGCGGAGCCCGTCACGCACGATGATCTCGAGCTGGCGGTGTCCGGCCAACGGCGCTGCGGTCTGCTGCGCGCGCTGCTGGCTGGAGGCATACACCGCCCCGATCGGCTCCCGCGCGAGCAGCTCGCCGACCGCTGCGGCCTGCTCGTGGCCGAGCGTGGTGAGGCCGGGCCCCGGCACGAGGGTGTCCAAGGCGCCGATCACGTTGGATGGAGTCTGACCGTGGCGGATGAGGAAGAGGCGCATGCTCTGACTTTACGCGTCGCGACTGAGCACGGGGCGGCATCCGATCGCCCGCCGGGAGTGCGTCGTGATCGTGGTCTAGGCGGGGGCGGAACCCGTGATGTTCACCATCCAGTTGACACCGAAACGGTCGGCGCACATGCCGAAGCTGTCGCCCCACGGTGCGGTGACGAGAGGCTGCTGCACCTCCCCGCCATCGACGAGCTTCTCCCAGTAGCCGCGCAGCACGGCATCATCGTCGCCGCTCAGCGAGATCGCGGTGGCGTTGACGATGTCGCTACTCGGATTCGGATCCATGTGCTTCGGAGTGTCTGAGCCCATCAGAGTGATGCCGTTGTCACCGTCGAGCTGACCATGCATGATCTTGTCGACGTCGCTCGGATCCACGCTGCCCGACTGATCACCGCCCATCAGCTCACCGAAGGTGTTGAGCGTGAGTTCCCCGCCGAAGACGGTCTTGTAGAACTCCATCGCCTCACGCGCGTTGTCGCGGAAGCTGAGGTACGGGTTGAGTGTCACTGACATGATCGACCTTTCTCTTCTGAAGCTGTCGACCCCGATTATCGTCCGGCCGTGTGCCGAGCGCCATCCCTCCAACTCCGTTGAGAGCGGTCAAATGGCCACTTTTCGCCTCGGAAAGCGGCCATTTGGCCGCTCTCAGTGGAATCAGTGGGGGCGGATGCGGCCGGGCAAGAACGGCAGCAGCGGCGGCGTGTAGACGAGCGCGGCCGGCGGGGTCTCGTCGAAGACGTACACGGCCGTGCCCCAGCGCCACAGCCGATTGAAGATGAAGACGCGGATGACACCGGAGGCACCGACCCGCTCCTCGGCCGCCGGGAGCTGCCAGGTTCCGACGCCCCACTGCGCCGGCTGACCCCGGCCGGCAATGACGACCGTCGGCTTGGAACGCCAGCTGAACAGCGGCTTCTTCAGCGTCAGCTCAAGGCGGAGGGTCGGGGCGTCTGGCACGCGTCCAGCCTAGGGGGCTCGCCGCCCGAGCTCAGCCGCGCGGGCGGTCCCGCCACGCTCCGGTGGACCAGAGGGCGACGGCGACGAGCAGCGGTTGGAAGAAGAGCCGCACGAAGCGCGCGCGATCGCTGTCCAGCCCGAAACCGTCGCGGGCGTCGAGCCACTGCGCGATGTTGCCGGGGAAGACCGCGATGAAGAAGAGCGCGGCCGCCCAGCCGACGGGCACACGCCGCTTGGCCAGCAGCACGAGGGCGCCGCCGAGGGTGATCTCGGCGATGCCGGAGAGCACGACAACCAGATCGGGATCGAGCGGCAGCCACGACGGCACCTGCGCCTGGAACTCCTCGCGAGCGAAGGTCAGGTGGCCGATACCGGCGAAGGTGAGTCCAACGCCGAGCGCGATGCGCACGATCGTGCGCCCGAGTGACGTTCGCTCTCTCGGCTCGAGCAAGCGGGCCAGGAAGCCCTTCGTCATTTCATCAGATGCGCTCATTGGCGACAGCGTGGCACACTATTCCGCTGCGCACCATCGATGTCCCGATGGCACCGCCGTCGCGGCCGCCCACAGCCAGATCGCCTACGCTTGGACATCATGGTCAGCAGACGAGACGCCGCCATCCGTCTGGACATTCCATTCGAGATGGCAACCCGCAACGGCATCCCCTCCCGCATCAGCGAGGAGGAGCTCGCCGAGATCGACGCGAACCCGCCGGCCTGGCTCGCCCAGTCGCGGGCCAACCGCACGGGCAAGAAGCCGGTCTGGGTGCAGCTCACCTGCGTGGTCTGCGGCTTCACCGAACCGGCCAGGCCGAAGAAGTGGTGGCCGGAATTCACCTACCTGAGCTGCGACGACCACGACATGCACGAGCTGCCGGAGCCCGCAGCCGGCCTCAGCCGCAGCGAGGTCTACGGCGTCGGCAGCCGCTTCATCGGCATCGTCGACGAACGCCCGTAGCCGACACGGCGAGAAACGCAGGACCACAGCGGCGCCGAGCCCACAGAGCGGGGCGGCGGGGCTGTGGTCCTGCGTTTTCGACAGGCTACCCGGGTGCTGGGCTACGCCCGCGAGCGGAATCCGCGCAGGCGCAGGCTGTTGCTCACGACGAACACGCTCGAGAACGCCATCGCCGCGCCGGCGAGCATCGGGTTCAGCAGCCCGAGCGCGGCCAGCGGGATCGCGGCAACGTTGTAGGCGAAGGCCCAGAACAGGTTCACCTTGATCGTGCCGAGGGTGCGCCGGGAGAGCCGAATCGCATCGGCTGCGCTGCGGAGGTCGCCACGCACCAGGGTGAGGTCAGCCGCCTCGATGGCTGCGTCCGTTCCCGTGCCCATCGCGAGGCCGAGATCGGCCTGCGCGAGTGCCGCCGCGTCGTTCACGCCGTCACCGACCATGGCGACGACACGTCCCTCCGCCTGCAGTCGGGCGATCACCTCGAGCTTCTGCTGTGGCAGAACCTCGGCGATGACGCGCTCGATCCCGACCTGTGCTGCCACCCGACGGGCGACGGTCTCGTTGTCGCCCGTGAGCAGGATCGGTGTGAGCCCGAGCGAGACGAACTGCGCGATCGCCTCGGCGCTCGTCGCCTTGACGGCATCCGCAACCACCAGCACGCCACGCGCGCGGCCATCCCACGCCACGAGCACGGCGGTCTGCCCGGCGTCCTCGGCCTCGGCCTTGGCCGCGGCGAGCGCCGGCGAAGTCGTGATCGCCCACTCGTCGAGCAGCGAGTCGCGGCCGACGAGCACGAGGTGCCCGTCGACGATGCCCTGCACGCCCTTGCCCTCGATGTTCACGAAGCTCTCGACCGCCGGCAGCGCGCCGACCCGTTCCGTCGAACCCGTGGCGATCGCCTGTGCGATCGGGTGTTCTGAAGCGTCTTCGATGGCGCCGGCGATGTGCAGCAGCTCGCCCTCGTCTGTCCCCTCTGCCGCGGTCACCGCGAGCAGGGTCATCTTGCCGGTTGTGACGGTTCCCGTCTTGTCGAGAACGATGGTGTCGACCTTCTTGGTCGATTCCAGCACC
>JBEVGZ010000266.1:0-4783 GCA_040511515.1 Microterricola sp. | reverse complement strand
CCGACGCCGATCGCGAACAGCGCGATGCCGAAGGAGATCACCGAGGTGAAGAGCGAGGCCCGCAGGAACGAGGCGTTCATCACGGTCGCACGCATCGGGTCGTCCTGTGCGAGCTGCGCGTAGGTCAGCCCGTCGGTCATCGCGAGGGCGTGGGTGTTGATGATGCTGGCCTGGGAGAACGCGGTCAGCGGGCCGGCGACCTCCCAGCCCTCGAGGAACGGCGCACCCTCGCTCACGGTGATGCCCTCCGCGCGCAGCGTGACGCTCACCGCGATCCAGGCCACGATGCCCACGACGATGAAGACCACGCCGAGGACGATGGCGCCGATGCTCGCGATGTGCGCCAGGCGCAGAGACTTGTCCAGATTGCTGCTGATCGTCTTGCTACTGATCGTCGACATCGATCGTCCTCCCCCAAGCGAATGATGTCTGCAGCGTATCGGGATCGCGTGACCGCGCGATAGTGCTGGCGCACGGCCGGGCGCGGCGAAGGTTACGGTGTTGGTCGCGGCCGCCGCGGTGTCGGCCGCCGGTGTGGAAGATTGTCAGCCATGACCGACGCCACCGCTGACACCCGCCCCGCACCGCTCGACGCGCCACTGGCCGAGGCGCTCGCCGCGGCCATCGACCACCTCGTCTTCGCCGGTCCGGATCTCGCCGCGGCCGTCGCGCACATCGCCGACGTCACCGGCGTCACCGCCGCACCCGGCGGGCGCCACGCCATCGGAACGGCCAACGCCCTGATCGCATTCACGGTGGCCGGCGCCCGCGGCCCGCATTACCTCGAGATCATCGGGCCGGACCCGGAGGGGGAGCGCGCGGAATCCGAGATCGAGATCTTCGGCATCAACACGCTGCAGGCCCCCACCCTCAGCAGCTATGCGGTGCACCTCGGGTCGACGGGCATCGAGGATGCCGCAGCGCGCGGCCGTGCAGCAGGGCTCGCGCTCGGCGACGTCGCGGCGCAATCCCGCACGAAGCCGGACGGTTCCGTGCTGGCGTGGAGCTTCACGGCACCGCCCAGCCACGTCTCGCCGATCGTGCCGTTCCTGATCGACTGGGGAACGACCGCCCACCCCGGGCTGAGCGAGTTGCCGACGCTGGAGCTCGTCGCGCTCCGCGGCGAGCACCCGGACCCGGCCGGGCTGCAGGAGCAGCTGGCGGAACTCGGCGTGCCGCTCGACATCGTGCGCGGCGATTCGCCAGCGCTGATCGCGACCGTGCGCGGCACGCTCGGCGAGGTCGAACTGCGCTAGAGGCCGGGCTGCGGGGCGAGGCCGGGCCAGCATCGGTCGCTGTTGCTGAGTTTGCCATGGTGAAGGCTGCCGCCTCTCGCGTCGCTTCGCGTCGCGCATGTCGAAACCCGACGCGGACGCCGGCCGCTGGGTCGGCGCCGTCGATAGGATTCGAGGGCGCGCCGCGGCGCGTGCCAAGTGAAGCAGCGAGGGGCGAATCGGCAATGGAAGCAGGCCTCGACGGTGTCGTGACTGCTCTCGCCGTCATCATGCTGCCGATCCTGCTCGGTTACATCGTCGGGCGCACCAAGGTGCTCGGCGAGCACGCCCGCCCCGTGCTCAGTCGGCTCGTGTTCTTCGTGCTCTCACCGCTGCTGCTCTTCAGCGTTCTCTCCGGTGCCGACGTGCACACGCTGTTCTCCGCGCTGCTCCCCGTCTCGGCGATCGCCGGGGTGCTCATGATGGTGCTCTTCGCGCTCTTCGCCACGATCTGGCGCCGCCCGCTCGCCGAGACGGTCATCGGTTCCCTGGCATCCGGCTACGTCAATGCCAACAACATGGGCATCCCGATCGCGCTGTACATGCTCGGCGATGCGGCCTACGCGGCCCCGCTCGTGCTCCTGCAGCTGCTCGTCTTCACCCCGATCGCGCTCGCGATCCTCGACGCCTCGGTCACCGGCTCCACCTCGCTGCCGCGGATCCTCGGCCAGACCTTCCGCAACCCGATCATCATCGGCTCGCTCGCCGGCCTGTTCGTGGCACTCGCCGGCATCACCCTGCCCGCCGTCGTGCACGACCCGATCGCCAGGGTCGGCGAGGCGGCGATCCCGCTGATGCTGATCAGCTTCGGGCTCTCACTCGCCGGTCAACGGATGCTGAGCCCCGGGAGCGGGCGCAGGCTCGTGCTCGCGGCCTCGGCGCTCAAGCTGATCGCGATGCCGGCGGTGGCCTGGCTGCTCGGTGCCCTCGTCTTCCACCTCGACCAGGCGGCGCTCTACGCCGTCGTCGTGCTTGCCGCGCTCCCGACCGCCCAGAATGTGTTCAACTACGCGCAACGCTACGACAGCGGGGAGATTCTGGCGCGCGACACCGTCTTCGTGACGACACTCGGTTGCGTGCCGGTGCTGCTCGGCATCACGCTGCTCTTCGCGTAGGCCAGCGCGCTAGGCGAGCTCCCGCCGCGGACGAACCGCGATATCGGTGATGTGCACATCGGCCGGCGCATCAACCACGAAGCGCACCGCGTCGGCGACCGAGCTCGGCCGGATGTACTTCTCCGGCTCGTATGGCTCACCGGCGCTCTCATTGCCGGAGCGCAGCAGGGGAGTGTCGGTCTGCCCCGGCGCGACGGTGGCCACGCGCAGCCGGGTCGACGCCTCGTCGATCCGCAGCACATCGGCGATGGCTTTGAGCGCGTGTTTGCTCGCCGTGTACACCGCGCTGCCCGGAATCGCCCGCGTCCCTGCGCCGGAACCGATGAACACGACCGTGCCCTCTGCCGCGCGCAGCTGCGGCAGCAGCACCCGGGTGAGCTCAGCGGGAGCGATCACGTTGCTGCGCAGCACGAGCTCCCAGTCGTCGACGGATGCCGCGGCCACCGCGAGGCGGGGAGCGATCGCCGCCGCGTGCACGAGCACGTCCACGCGGGGCAGTGCGTCGGCGACGGAGGCGAATGCGGCGAAGTCGGTGAGCTCAAGCAGCTGCGTGCGGCATCCCGTTGTCGCCGCCAGCGCATCCAGCGCCGCGGACGAGCGCCCGAGCGCCACGACGTCGTGCGTGCTGGAGAGCTCAGCGACGATGGCCGTCCCCATGCCGCCCGTCGCGCCGGTGACCAGCGCGACCGGGCGCCCGGTGGGTGAGTGCCCAGTGGGTGAGTGCCCGGTGGTTGCAAGCGGAGTGGGGTGGTCGCCAGTGACTGCGGTGGGCATGGGTCTCCTCTTCGCCATTCTGCGCGGCGCTCAGCGGCACGGGCTCGTGGTGCCTGCCGGTCGGATTTCATGCTGTCACGCGGGGATGCGGCATCCGGGGCGATGACGATTTGCGTCAAAGCCTTGACGACCCGCAAGACGCGGCGTACATTCGTGATCAACAAAACAGTTGATCAAGCAAAGGGTTGATTATGAGCGTTGATCTCCACGCCGATGGGCGTCTCGACCGGGCCTTCATGGCGCTGGCCGACCCCGTGCGGCGGGAGATCATCGCCAGGCTCAGCCGCGGGCCGGCGACGGTCAACGAGCTCGCCGAACCATTCGAGATCTCCAAGCAGGCGGTGTCCAAGCACATCCAGGTGCTCGAACATGCCGGGCTCGTCACGCGCAGCCGTGACGCCCAGCGCCGCCCGGTGCACCTCGATGCCGGCGCCCTCGAGCGGCTCACGGCCTGGATCGACGGCTACCGGCTCATCCACGAGGCGCAGTTCCGTCGGCTCGACGCCCTGCTCGGATCACTGAACACCGACACCGGCGTGAGTGGCGCCGGCGCCACCGAATCCAAGGAGAAAGAACAATGAGTACCACCACCAACGCTCTCACCGTCACTGCTCCGGAAGGCGTGCAGTACGTCGACTTCGTGCGGGAGTTCGACGCCCCCGTCGCCGCGGTCTTCCGCGCCCACGCTGAGCCCGAGCTGATCAAGCAGTGGCTCGGACCCGACGGCTACGACGTCGAGATCGAGCACTTCAGCTTCGTCACGGGCGGCGGCTACCGCTACATCCACCGCGCCCCAGACGGCGAGGAGTACGCGTTCAACGGTGTCTTCCACGTGGTCCGACCGAACGAGTTCGCCATCCAGACCTTCGAGTACGAGGGATACCCGGATGTCGTCAGCGTCGAGTCCATGCGCTTTGAAGACCTGGGCGACGGGCGCACCCGCCTCGTCGGGCACTCCGTGTACCCGAGCCAGGAGGCGCGGGACGGCATGGTCTCCAGCGGCATGGAGCGCGGCATGACCGAGGGATACAACCGCCTCGACACCCTGCTGACCACGCTCTAGGCCGGGGCGAAAACGCAGGCAGGATGCCGCGAGGCTCGGCCCCGCGGCATCCGCCCGACGTGCGCCACGCGAAACGGCGAGCGCACCACAGCACAGCACACTCACCAGCAGTCAGGAGAAGCACCATGGATTGGACACTCGAGGTCATCGTGCTCCCCGTCGGCGAGATCGACCGGGCGACCGAGTTCTACCGCGACAAGGTCGGCTTCCACCTCGACCACGACACGAAGAACGAGCACATGCACGTCGTGCAGCTCACCCCGAACGGCTCCGGGTGCTCGATCGTGTTCGGCGACCTCCCCCCGCAGCGCGAGATGGAGCCCGGCTCGATGAAGGGGCTGCAGCTCTGCGTGCCGGACGGCAAGGCCGCGCGGCAGGAGCTGCTCGATCGCGGCGTCGAGGTCGGCGACATCATGGTGTTCAGCGAGGACGACGGCGGCACGTTCTTCGGCTTCGCCGATCCCGACGGCAACACGTGGGCGGTGCAGCAGATCAAGGCTCCTCGCGGGAGTGGAAGTCGAGGGTGTGGAAACCCGTGGTGTCGCCATTGAAAAGGT
>JBEVGZ010000265.1:0-4047 GCA_040511515.1 Microterricola sp. | reverse complement strand
CGTGGCCTGCACGGCCTCCATCAGCCATTCCCGGTCCTCCAGCGCATCCCCCGGCACGCGGTGGTAGAGCTTGGCTCCCGGGTATGGCGGGGCCGGCTCCGTGCGGGCAAAGAGGGTGGCGTCGGCATCCGATGGCTTGATGAAGAGAGCATCGTCGCAGATCAGCCCGACGACCTTCTCATCGCAGTAGATTCCGTATTCGCCGAACATCTTCGCCGTGCGGACGAGGAGTCCGGACAGCTGGTCCTCGATGAACTCGACGGTCTCCGCTCTACTGGCCATCGGAGAAGCTCTCCGCGAGCTGCGCGACGTAGGGGTGGCTGGGGTCGGCGAACACCTCATCGATCGTGCCGAGCCCGACGAGCACGCCCTGCTGGAGCACGGCGATGCGGTCGGCGACGGCCCGCAGCACCGTGATGTCGTGGCTGATGACGAGGGCGGAGAACGCGCGTTCCCGCTGCAGCTCGGCGAAGAGCTCGCTGATGGCGCCGCGTACGGTCACGTCGACGCCGGCTGTCGGCTCGTCGGCGATGAGCAGAGTCGGTTCGAGCACGAGAGCGCGGGCGAGGGCCACGCGCTGCCGCTGGCCGCTGCTGAGCTCGTATGGATAGCGGCTGAGGATGCTGAGCGGGAGCCGCACGGCGTCGATCATCGTCACGACGATGCCCTCGAGTTCCCTCCGATCGAAGTGTTTGTCGCGCACCAGGATCGGTTCGGCAACGAGCTCGGCGACGGTCGACGTTGCCTCCAACGTCGACCCGGCGTCCTGGGCCAGGAAGCCGACGTTGAAGCTCAGCTTGGCTGCCTTGCGCCGGCTGAGGCCCCGCAGCGGGACGCCGAAGATCATCGCCGCGCCGCCGGTGATGACTGGGCTCGCCTCCCCCGTCGGTTCGACGAACGCGGCAGACAGCACGCGGGCGATCGTGCTCTTGCCCGAACCGCTCTCGCCGAGCAGGCCCAGCACCTCCCCCGGGGCGACTCGCAGGTTGAGCCCGTGCACGGCGACGTGGGCCGGACTGGGGCCGTGCGGCGGGTATTCGATGGTGAGGTCGCTCGTCGAGATCGGAAATCCGTGAGCAGCAGTGCCTGACATGTCTCCTAGTCTGCCGCAATCAGGCGTGCGAGCGCTGTGCGTCTCGCGGCTTGCTCCTCCGGGTTCGGAACGGGCAGCGAGGCGAGCAGGCGCTGCGTGTACGGATGTTGCGGGGCTCCGAGCACCTCGAGACCCGTGCCCTCCTCGACGAGCTTGCCCTTGTAGAGCACGGCGATGCGGTCGGCGACGATGTCAACGACGGCCAGGTCGTGGCTGATGAAGAGCGAAGCGAATCCGAACTCGCGCTGCAGTTCCGCGAACAACTCGAGCACGCGCGCCTGCACGGAGACGTCGAGGGCGGATGTCGGCTCGTCGGCGATCAGCAACGTCGGCTTGAGCGCCAGGGCGCGGGCCAGACTGGCCCGCTGACGCTGCCCACCGGAGAGCTCGTGCGGGAAGCGGTCGCCGTAGGAGCCGGGCAGCTGCACCGCCTCCAGCAGCTCGTTCACGCGGGCCCTGGCATCGGCCGGGTGCTCGGCATAGCCGTGGATGACGAGGGGTTCCGCGACGCAGTCAGCGATGCTCAGCAGCGGGTTGAAGCTGGATGCCGGGTCCTGGAACACGAAGCCGATGTCGCTGCGGATCGGCTTGAACTGGCGCTCCTTGATGCCGCGCATCTCGTAGCCGAGCACCGAGAGCGAGCCGCCGGTCACCTTGGTGAGGCCGGCCATGGCCCGCCCGATCGTCGTCTTGCCCGATCCGCTCTCGCCCACGAGGCCGAGCACCTCGCCGGCCTTGATCTGCAGGCTCACGCCGTCGACGGCGACGAATCCCTTCTGCCCCAGACGCCCCGGATACTCGATCCGGAGGTCCGTCGCGAGCACGACGGGCTTCTGCTCCACCCACTCGGCCGAGCGCGCCTCCGCCCGAGCAGCCGCGTGCAGTGTTCCCTCGCCGATGTGCGGGACAGATGCGAGCAGCTTCTTCGTGTAGTCGTCCTGCGGGTTGCTGAACAGCGTGCTGACCTCGGCCTCTTCGACCACCTTGCCCTGGTACATCACGGCGACCCGGTCGGCGAGGTCGGCGACGACGCCCATGTTGTGGGTGATCAGCACGATGGCCGTGCCGAAATCATCGCGGCAGCGTCGCAGCAGGTCGAGGATCTCGGCCTGCACCGTCACGTCGAGCGCAGTGGTCGGCTCGTCGGCGACGATCAGACCGGGGTCGAGCACGAGGGCCATAGCGATGACGACACGCTGCTTCTGCCCGCCAGAGAATTGGTGTGGGTAGTAGTCGACGCGCTTCTTCGGGTCTGGGATGCCGACGCGACCGAGGATGTCGATCGCCTTCGCCCGCGCCTCGCGCTTGCTGTACGCGCCGTGGGCGCGGAGCCCCTCCGCGATCTGCCAGCCCACCGTGAACACCGGGTTCAGCGCCGTCGACGGCTCCTGGAACACCATGGACACGTCGCGCCCGCGCACCGCGCGCAGCTGCGTCTTGCTGAGCGCGATCACGTTGTTCTCCGTGCTGCCGTCCCGGCTGCTCAGCACGACCGCGCCGTTGGCCGTCGCCGTCTCCGGCAGCAGGCCGAGGATGGTCTTCGCCGTGACGGTCTTGCCGCTGCCGGACTCGCCGACGATGGCGAGCACCTCGCCGCGGGAGACGCTGAGGCTGACATCGTCGACGGCCTTGACGGCGCCGGCATCCGTGGCGAATGACACGCCGAGGTTCTCAATTCTGACGACGGTGCTCATGGCTTGACCCCGAATCCCTGCCCATTGTCGGCGACAAACGGTGCCGCGCCGTTCTCCAGTCCGGCCAGGCCGCCCGGGCCGGCCGTGAGGCTGCCGCCGGGAACGACCGAGGTCTCCGACACGACGCCGGAGGACTGCGCCACGGCACGCCGGCCGCGGAGGCGCGGGTCGGCCAGGTCGTTGAGGCTCTCGCCGACGAGCATCAGGCCGAGCACGACGAACACGATCGCGAGGCCGGGGTAGAGGCCCGTCCACCAGATCCCGTTCGTGACATCGCCGAGCGCCTTGGAGAGGTCGTAGCCCCATTCCGCGGCGGCGGTCGGCTCGATACCGAAGCCGAGGAAGCCGAGGGCCGCCAGGGTCAGGATCGCCTCGGTGGCATTCAGCGTGACGATGAGCGGGAGCGATCGGGTGGCGTTCCGCAGCACGTGCCTGAACATGATCCGCGAGTTGCTGGCACCGAGCACGATCGCCGACTCAACGTAGGCCTCCGACTTGATGCGCACGGTCTCGGCGCGGATGACGCGGTAGTACTGCGGGATGAACACGACCATGATCGAGATCGCGGCAGCCAGGATGCCGCCCCAGAGGCTCGACTCTCCACCGCTGATCACGATCGCAACGACGATCGCCAGCAGCACGGACGGAAAGGCGTAGATCGCGTCGGCGATGACCACGAGCACCCGGTCGAGCCAGCCGCCGAAGTAGCCGGAGACGAGGCCGAGCAGCACCCCGATGAAGATCGAGAACAGCACGGCGGCGATGATCACGAGCAGCGCGGTCTGGGTGCCCCAGATCACGCGGGAGAGCACGTCATAGCCGCCGACCGTCGTGCCCCACGGGTGGGCGGATGACGGCGGCTGCTGCGCGCCGAAGCGCACCCCGTCCTCGCTCAACTGCGCGAAGCCGTACGGCGCGATGAACGGGGCGAAGATCGCGAACACGATGAACACGCCGCAGATCACGAGGCCCGTCACGAGCATGCCGCGCTGGAGGCCGACGCTCTGCCGGAGCTGGTGCACGACGGGCAAACGGCCCCACAGGCTGCGCTTGGGCGACCCGGTCGGCGCTACGGCGGTCGTTGGGCTTGTCGAGGCGCTCAACTCAGTACCTCACTCTCGGGTCGATCACGGCGGCGATGACGTCGACGATGAAGTTCGTCAGCGCCACGATGATGGCGAGCAACACGACGATGCCTTGCACGGCGACGAAATCGCGTGCGCGCAGGAACTCGGTGAGGATGAAGCCGAGCCCCTTCCA
>JBEVGZ010000264.1:0-10565 GCA_040511515.1 Microterricola sp. | reverse complement strand
CCGCTGACGGCGTCGGCCTTCTCTGCGGCATCCCCGACGGCGAAGATCGCCGGGTCGGAGCTCCGGTGCAGCGCGTCGACGAGGATCCCGCCGTTCGGGCCGATGGCGAGGCCCGCCTCGGCGGCGATGGCGCTCGACGGCTGAACGCCGATGGCGGAGAAGATCAGATCGGCCGGCACGGTGCTGCCGTCGCTGAGCAGCAGGTCATCGTCGTCGGCGTCGATGCTCGCGCTGCCGGCGGCCCCGGTTCCGATCACTTCGACGCCGAGGCGCAGGCGGATGCCGGCATCCACCATGTGCTGGGCGAACGGCGCGGCCATCTCGGCATCCAGCGCGGGCATCAACTGTGCCCCGCGCTGCACGAGGGTGACGCTCAGCCCGCGGGCCAGCAGATTCTCGGCCAGCTCCACACCGATGTAGCCGCCGCCGAGCACGACGGCATCGCGGAGCGGGGCGTCGTCGACGGTGATGGCCAGGCTCGCCATGATGCGGTCGAGGTCGGAGACGTCGCGCAGCGTGTGCACCCGGAAGTCGCCGTCGAGGGCTGCGGAGCTGCGCGGTCTGGCGCCGGGGGAGAGCACGAGCGTGTCGTACGGCTGGGTGCTGAGCTCGCCGCTGACGAGGTCGCGCGCCGTCACGGTGCGGGCGGAACGGTCGATGGCGATCACCTCGGTGCGCACGCGCACGTCGAGGCGGAAGCGCTTCGCGAGGCCCTCCGGGCTCTGCAGGAGCAGGGCGTCCCGCGAGGCGATGGTGCCGGAGACGTGGTACGGCAGCCCACAGTTGGCGAAGGAGACGTGCTCGCCGCGTTCGAAGACGACGATCTCGCGCCGCTCATCGAGCCGCCGCAGCCTGGTCGCCGCCGACATCCCGCCGGCAACGCCACCGACGATCACCGTCACCGCCCGCCGCTCTGAACGCGACCCGTCGTTGTGCTGCTCGCCCACATGACTCCCTGCTCTTGGATACCCCAAGGGTATCCAACCCGGCTGGGAGAACGCTCATTCCGAGCTATTCGAGCGAAACTCCGCCCACGTGCGCAGTATTGACCCCCACGCGAATTAGGGTGTGCGTGTGTGGCGAGTGGATAAGAAGACCGACGACGATGACATTCTGTCGGATTTTGACAACGACGGTGCGGAGGTGCAGTCGTCGGCTGCCTCTGCCAACATGACCTCGCCGCACACCCTGAGTCTCGGCGATCCGAGCCTGGTCGCCGGCAACATCGCCGAGAGTGAGTGGGAGCGCTGGCGCACCGAGCTCACCCAGCTGGGCGGGCGCTCGCCGCTGCTCCACTTCGACGACAACACGCGCACCCGGATCGAGCTGAGCGTGACGCACCCCGGTGGGCTGCCGCAGTTCATCACCGGCAAGACCACGATGCTCTCCAGCCTGATCCGCGACGAGCTGGCCCTTCGCAACGCCCGCCTCGCCGCCGGCGTCATCACCCAGAAGGGCATCGAGTTGCGCTCGATGCGCGGGCTCGAATCCGTGCACCTCGCCATCGGCCTGGCCCAGTGGCGCTACGGCGACCAGGAGTACCTCGCCCCGCTGCTGCTGCGCCCGCTCGCGATCCGCCGCTACGGGCGCGACTTCGAGCTCAAGCTCAAGGGGCAGCCGTACCTCAACCCGGCACTCGCCAGGGCGCTGCAAGAGCAGTTCCAGATCTCGCTCGACGCCGAGGCGTTCGTCGCCCTCGCCCTCAGCAACGGGGCGTTCAAGCCCCAACCCGTGATCGACCGCCTGCGCGGCCTCACCTCCCACCTGCCCTGGTTCAACGTGATGCCGCGCCTGGTCGTCTCCTCCTTCGCCGAGGTCGGCAGCACGATGTCGGCGGATGCCGCCGTGCTCGAGCACCCCGTCATCGACGCGATCGCGGGCAACCCCGGCGCCCGCGCCAGCATCGCCAGCGCGTACAACCCGGTGATCTCGCCGAGCCAGGACGCCCGCCCGCCGGCCACGGACACCCTGCTGCTCGACGCCGACTCCGAGCAGGAGAACGTCGTCGCGCAGATCGCCGCCGGCAACTCGATCGTCGTCAAGACGCTGCCGGGAACCGGTGGAACCCAGACGATCGTGAACGCGATCGGCTCCCTGGTCAGCCAGCACAAGCGCGTGCTCGTCGTCAGCGCCCGCCGCTCAACGCTCGACGGCATCTCCCACCGGCTCGGCCAGGTCGGCTTGAACGGCCTCGCCGTCACCTGCCGCACGCTGCGCCGCGACGTCATCCAGTCGATCACCCGCAACGAGAAGGCCACCCAGCCGAGCGTCGGCGAGGTCGACGACGCTCTGGTGCGCCTGCGCAAGGTACTGCTCGACTACCGCGGGGCCCTCAGCCGCAAGGACCCGGCGCTCGGCGTCTCCGTGCTCGACGCGCTCGGCGAACTGGCCAGGCTTGCCCTGCTGCCGACCCCGCCGTCGACAACGGCGCGCCTGGACCGGGTCTCGCTCGAAGCACTCGCGAACGACCGCTCCTCGGCCGCAGGGGCGCTGATCAAGGCCGCAGCGCTCGGTGAGTTCCGCTACGGTCCTGGCGACTCGCCCTGGTACGGCGCCTCATTCAGCTCCACGGCGGAGGCGACGGCCACGCACGAGCTGGCCAAGCAGCTCGACAAGGTCGAGCTGCCGCGCCTGCTCGACCGGGCGAACGCCCTCATCGCCCAGACCCGGCTGCGCCCGTTCGAGTCGGTGGCCGAGCTCGGCATCTACCTGCGCCTGCTGCTCGACATGCGCGAGAGCCTCGACAAGTTCCAGCCGGCCGTGTTCGACCGCTCGCTCACCGAGCTGATCGCCGCGACATCCGCCCGCCGCGATTCGCCCGAGATGTCCGGCTCCAACCGCCGGCGCCTGCGCAAGCTCGCCCTCGAGTACCTGCGCCCCGGTGTGCACGTGACCGACATGAACGACGCGCTCAAGCGCATCCAGCAGCAGCGCACGCTCTGGCAGCGCTACGTCGTGGCCGGCTCGACCCCCGAGGTGCCCGTCGGCATCGCCGATGTGCACGTCGCGTACACGCGTGTCGCCGAGGACCTCGCCAAGCTCGACGCGCCACTCGGCGTCGCCGGCACGACGCGGCAGCTCGCAGCCCGCCCGATCCGGGAGCTCGTCTCGGCGCTCAGCGGCCTTGCGGCCGACTCCGAGGTGCTCGCGAATCTGCAGGAGCGCACCGCGATCCTCGCTCAGCTGCGTGACCTCGCACTCGACCCCCTGCTGATGGACCTCTCGCAGCGCCACGTGCCCGAGGCCGCCGTCGCCGCCGAGCTCGAGCTGGCGTGGTGGCAGTCGGTGCTCGAGTCGATGCTCGGCAGCGACAAGGCCCTGCTGAACGCGAACACGCACGTGCTCGACCGTCTGGAGTCCGACTTCCGTCTCGTCGACGAGGCGCACGCCGGTGCCTCTGGCGCCCAGCTCGCCTGGCTGCTGGCCGAGACCTGGAAGATCGGTGTCGTCGACTGGCCGGAGGAGGCCGAGACGCTCAAGCGCGTCCTCCGCTCCGAGCGTGCGACCCCGGCAGCGCTCAACGACGCGGCCCCCCATCTCTCGCGCGTGCTCGCCCCGGTCTGGCTCTCCTCGCCGTACGAGGTCGCCGAGATCACCGACCGCATCGCCTTCGACACGGTGCTGCTGGTGGATGCCGGTGCGACGACGTTCGCAGAGAACCTCGGCGCGATCCGCCGCGGCAAGCAGCTGGTGGCTTTCGGTGACCCGGTGACGCAGTCGCCCGCACCGTTCACGACGGGCATCAGCGAGGCAGCACTCGCCGACCAGACGCCCGCCGTCGACGGCGAGGACGCGGCATCCGAGAGCCGCAGCGCCGTCGATGCCCTGCACGCGGACTCCGCGCTGGCCCGACTCGGCGAACTGCTGCCGACGCTCACGCTCACCCGCAGCTACCGCGCCGGCGGCGAAGACCTCGCCGAGCTGGTGAACCGCCGCTTCTACGCCGGGCGCATCGATTCGCTGCCCTGGGCCGGCAGCTTCCTCGGCCACGGCAGCCTCGCGCTGCACTACGTCGCAGGCGGCAACGGAATGCCGGATGCCGACACCGGCGCCGTCGAGAGCGTCGACGCGGAGGTGGCGGAGGTCGTCGCCCTCGTGCTCGATCACGCCGTGAACCGCCCCAAGGAATCGCTCATGGTGATCACCGCGAGCAACCGGCACGCCGTGCGCGTGCACCAGGCCGTGCTCGCCGCCTTCGCCAAGCGCACCGACCTCAGCGACTTCATCCTGCGTGACCGCACCGAGCCGTTCACGGTGCTCACGCTCGAGCAGTCGGTGGCGCAGAGCCGCGACCGCGTCATCTTCTCGATCGGCTACGGCCGCACCCCGCACGGCCGGCTGCTCTCCAACTTCGGTGCGCTCGGGGAGCCGGGCGGCGACCGCCTGCTCGCCGTCGGCATGACCCGCGCCAGGCGCGCGATGGACATCGTCTCCTGCTTCCGCCCCGAGGACATCGACGAGGACCGGCAGCGTCACGGCATCCTGGCCCTCGCCCAGATCCTCAGCCAGACCGAGGCGCGCGAGGCAGAGGAACACCTGCCGGACGACAGCGAGCCCATGCTGCTCGACCTCGCATCGCGGTTGACGAAGATGGGCATCCGCGTCGAGCTCGGGCACCGTGACAAGCTGGCGTTGGCCGCATCGCACGGCGGGCGTGCGCTCGTCGTCGAGACCGATGGGGCCGTCGGCTCCTCGAGCCTGCGCGAGTCGCTCCGCCTGCGGCCGGAGGTGCTGCGACGCCTCGGCTGGCACTACCTGCGCGTGCACAGCTTCGAGCTGTTCAGCGACCCGGATGCCGTCGCCCTCCGCGTCGCGGCCGTGCTCGATTTCCGGCCCGCCGCATAGCGCGACGCGAAGCGTCGCGAAAGGCGGCAGCCCCAGCCAAGGCAATCTCAGGAACCGCAAGCGATGCTGGTGCGGTTGTCACCGGAACTCTGTCTCGATTCGGCCGTGGACGGCCCACCCGACCAGCGGGATTCTCGGCGCAGTCCGGCGCGTAGGCTTGAACGCGATGAATCAGCAGCGTGATGAGAACCCGAGCAGCTCGGATGCCGGCCCGCGCCAGTGGGTCGAACGGGTGCCGGGAGCGAGCCGCCGGGCGCGGTTGACGCCCGTCGCCGGCACCGACACGAGTCCGGAGCCGCCGATCACGCGTGACGATCCGATCCTGGATGCACGTCCAGCGGCCGATGGCGGAGCTCCGGCATCCGGAACGCCGACCGCGTCGGGCCCCAATGACGAGCGCCTGCGCCGGGATGTCCCGCCGCACTGGTAGCCAGTCGGCCCAGGCGCGGTCGTGCGCTGGATGCGCTACTTGTGGTGCTTGCCCTCGCTGGCGACGAGTGCGTCGCGAATCTCGGTGAGCAGGTCGAGTTCGGTGACCGGAGCGCTCTCGTCCTCGACGCCGGCCTTGCGCCTGGCGTCCTGGTGCTCCTTCATCTTGTTGATCGGGAGCACGAAGACGAAGTAGACGACGGCGGCGACGATCAGGAAGGTGATGATCGAGGCGAGGATGGCGCCGAACTTGATCGCGCCCCCGCCCGGCAGCTCAAGGATCAGGGCGCCGGCCAGGTCCTCGGCGTTGAAGAGCGCGCCGATGATCGGGTTGAAGAGGTTCTCGACGATCGAGTTGACGACCGCCGTGAACGCAGCACCGATGACGACGGCCACGGCCAGGTCGATGACGTTGCCGCGCATGATGAATTCGCGGAATCCCTTGAGCATGGTCGTTTCCTTTCGCGAAGGCGATTGGCCTACTTGGGTGACGGTGATGCGCCGCTCTTCGATGCGGTTGACGCACCTGAAACGCTAGCGGACGAGCTCGTCGATGCCGGGGACGCCTTGCCGGAGTCGGAGGATCCGGAGGACCCGGACGACCCGGAGCCGGAGCCGGAGGAGCCGGAGCTGGCACCGGAGCCGGGGGCGGCCGGCAGTGAGCTGCCACCCGAGCGGGAGTCGGTGCGGTAGAAGCCGCTGCCGTTGAAGGTGACGCCGATGCTGTTGAACACCTTGCGCAGCTTGCCGCCGCAGATGTCGCACACGCTCAGCGAGTCGTCGGTGAATGCCTGGTGGATATCGAAAGCGTTGTCGCACTCGGTGCAACGGTAGGAATAGGTGGGCACTGAGTCTCCGTGCGTCTCTGTGTCACGCAGCCGCGTAACGTCGGGGCCCGCCGCAATCGCGGCGAGAAAGCTACAAGGTAAGGATGCTAGAAGGTGAGGATGCGGGTGGGGGTGACGACGCCGTTGACCGGCTGATCGTGCACCTCGCGCGGAACCTCGTCAACGAATTCGTTGTCGAAGATCACCGCGTACACCGGAGGACAATTCTCCATCGAACCGAGCGTCTTGTCGAAATAGCCCCGGCCCCAGCCCATGCGCATTCCGCTCTCATCGACGGATGCCGCTGGCACGATGATCAGGTCGACGTCGTTGATCGCGATCGGGCCGAGGAGCTCGCCGACCGCCTCCGGCATGCCGTGGAGACCCTCGGTCTCCACGCTCTCCTCGCCGACCGTCCAGTCGAGCAGGCCGTCATCCCGTGAGATCGGGAAGAGCACGCGGATGCCCTGCGCCTCCGCCCAGTTGATGAACGGCCGGGTGTTCGGCTCCATGGGAGTGGAGAGGAAGCACGCGATGGACCGCGCAGAGAGATCGAGTGTGACGGCCTCGAGGTTCTCGGTGAGACCGATCGTGGCGAGATCGCGCTCGTGCTGCGAGAGATTCTGGCGACGCTCGCGGAGTTCGGCGCGCAGGGCGCGCTTCGCCAGCGTGGGATCGGGAGACATGGCCCCATCTTAGGCGTTCCACCTCCTTCGGAGCCCGAGCCGCCCTCATCTCAGGGGGCGGTGCCCGGCCCGCGCGTGCGTGTGAGTAACCTAGGGTCATGAAAGCTCGCGCTACGAAGGCCGTCATTCCCGCAGCAGGACTCGGAACCCGATTCCTGCCTGCGACCAAGGCGATGCCCAAGGAGATGCTGCCCGTCGTCGACAAACCGGCGATCCAGTACGTGGTGGAGGAGGCCGTCAGCGCCGGGCTCCACGATGTCCTCATGATCACCGGCCGCAACAAGAACGCGCTCGAGAACCACTTCGACCGCGTCACGGAGCTGGAGGCCACGCTCGAGAAGAAGGGCGACCTCACCCGTCTCGAGAAGGTGCTGGAGTCCACGGAGCTCGCCGACATGCACTACGTGCGCCAGGGCGACCCGCTCGGTCTCGGCCACGCGGTGCTGCGTTCGCGGATGCACGTCGGCAACGCCCCGTTCGCCGTGCTCCTCGGTGACGACATCATCGACGCCCGCGACGTGCTGCTTTCGCGCATGCTCGACGAGCAGCAGGAACGCGACGCGACGATCGTGGCTCTGCTCGAGGTCGACCCAGACACCATCCACATGTACGGCGCGGCCGCGATCGAGCTCACCGACACCCCGGATGTCGTGCGCATCACCGGCCTGGTCGAGAAGCCGAGCCGCGAAGAGGCGCCGTCCAACTACGCGATCATCGGCCGCTATGTGCTGAAGCCCGAGATCTTCGACGTACTCGAGAACACGCCTCCGGGCAAGGGCGGCGAGATCCAGCTGACCGACGCCCTCGAGGTGCTGGCGGCGGATGCCGAGAACACCGGTGGCGTCTACGGCGTGGTGTTCCGCGGCCGCCGTTACGACACGGGCGACCGTCTCGACTACATCAAGGCCATCGTGCAGCTCGCTGTGGACCGGGATGACCTGGGCCCGGACCTGCGCGTGTGGCTCAAGCAGTTCGTCGGCGAACTGGACTAACGACCGTGCTGCCCACGCTGCGCGACGGCGCGGTCACGTTGCGCCCGATCCGGGTGCGCGACGCGCGGGCACTGGAGCGGCTGCTGCTGGAGAACCGGCGCTGGTTGAGCAAGTGGGAGGCGACGAGCCCGCAGGGCATCGGCTCCTTCGACATGCGCTCCGGCATCCGCAGCCTGCTCGCCAACGCGCGCGGCGGGCACGGTCTGCCGTTCGTGCTCGAGCACAACGGTGAGGTGGCCGGGCAGCTCAACGTCTCGTCGATCAGCTACGGCTCGCTCGCATCGGCCACCCTCGGCTATTGGGTCGCCGAACGCTTCGCCGGGCTCGGCATCACACCGACGGCCGTGGCGCTGGCGACCGACTACTGCTTCGCCCAGCTCGGCGTCCACCGCATGGAGATCTGCATCCGCCCGGAGAATGCGCCGAGCCTCCGGGTCGTGCAGAAGCTCGGATTCCGCTACGAGGGGCTGCGCAGGCGCTACATCCACATCGACGGCGACTGGCGCGACCACTACTGCTTCGCTCTCGTGAGCGAGGAACTGCCGCAGGGCGTTCTGACCCGCTGGCGGCACGGCCTGGTTCCGTCGGATGCCGCGGCGATCCCGCCACACGATGCGGCGCTCGCCGCGCGCCCACTGCCGACGAGACCGCGCTGATCTGGGCCGAACCGAGCCCCGCTGACCCCCGCTTGCGGGTCGATTCGGCGAAAGCGGAGGGTCAAACCGCATAAAGCCGACAAATCATCGGGGACACGCCCACGGGAAGTCGCGTCGCATGCCGCGTTCGCCCTAACTTAGAGACTATGGGTGCAGACGCGCTGGGTGGTGGAGTTCTGGTGGCCGCGGCCGCCGTGCTCTGGCTTGCCTACCTGCTGCCCACCTGGCTTCACCGTCGGCAGTACGTCACCAGCGAACGCAATGCGGTTCGGCTGCAGCAGACGCTCCGCGTGCTCGCCGAAACGGCGGAGGCCCCGCGCGAGATCGTCGTCGAGGCGACAGCCCGCGACGCCGTGGCCCAGTCGAAGGTGCTGCGTGAGCGCGAGAACGCCGCCCGTGAGCTGGTGAAGGCCGAGGCCGCAGCCGCCGCACAGACCCGTCGTGCAGAAGACGCGCTGCGCATCGAGAAGCTGCGCGCCGACGCCGCCCGTGCCGCCGCGAACCCCGTGCTCATCGCCCGTGGCAAGCTCCGTTCGCTGCGCCGCGCACGCGCGGTGACCGCGCTCGCCCTGCTCTGCTCGCTCGTCGCCGTGCTCGCCGGCGGCGTCATGGCCGCCGTCTCCGGATCGTGGGCGCTGCTCGCGATCGGTACGGTCACCGGCGTTGCCGCCTTCGTGACGCTCGGCTCGCTGGCGAAGGCCGGCCGCAACGCGGCCAAGGTCGCGCGAGCGGCCTCCGCCGCACCCGCAGCCCCCGCGCGGTTCACGCCCGTCGAGTTCGCGCCACGCGCCACCGCTCCGCAGGGCTGGACACCCCGGCCCCTGCCGAAGCCCGCCTACCTCGAGCGCGGTTCCGTCGCCGCGGCCGCCAGGGCCTCCGTCGACGCGGCCGCCGAGCTGCGCCGCGTCGCGGCCCGCGCCGCCCTCCTCGAGCGTGCCGCGGCACTCGACGCGGCCAGCACCGCCGTGTCGCCCGCCGCCACCGTGACCCCGATCGCCCGACCGGCCGCCCCAGCAGCGCCGAGCAAGTTCGCCAGCATGGGCATGCTGAGCGATGCGGGCATGGCCGACGCACCCGGCATGGGCGACCTTGACGCCGTTCTGCGCCGTCGCCGCGCCGCGGGATAACACTCACCATGAGCGGCACCCCCGATTCCGGTGGTGACCCCGCCTGCTGGTTGGCCTCCGTCTGTCCCGACTGCGGCCGCTACGTCGACGAGCGCGGTGTGCGGCGGTGTCCGCGCTGCGGCGCAGAGCTGCCGTCGACCGAGGCCGGCTAGCACGTCTGACGTTCACGGGGCCCTCGCCAAGCGCGGGGCGCAGGCGTATGGTCGGAGCACAGCCGGATGCGGCGCCCGCGGCATCCGGACCCCAACTGCGAGGTGAGCGATGAGCGAGAAGACCACATACACCGCTGTGCTGTTCGGGCCGGGCATGATCGGCCACGGTGACGAGATGCAGCTCGAATACGTCAACGGCGCCTACCAGCCGGAGATCGTGATCAGCTACGACGAGCCGGGGGGCACGATCACCCGCACCTGGCGACTGGGGCACGAAACGGCGGAACCGGTGCCGTACCGATTCGTCAGTGAACAGGATGCCGGCGCGGAGGCGCACGTCGAGAATTGAGTCGCGTGTCGTGTGTCTTTCGAGGGTCGAGAGCGGTGCTATCGTAGAAACCGCACGGGCCCTTGGCGCAGTTGGTAGCGCGCCTCGTTCGCATCGAGGAGGTCAGGAGTTCGAATCTCCTAGGGTCCACGCACAAGAGAAGCCCCGGTCATTGACCGGGGCTTTTCTGCACTCGCGGCGCCTGGCCTGCGCCGGGTGAACGGGCCGCGGTGGAGTACCCTCCTGGCCGACGGTGGCTAGTGCTCTGGCCCGTCGAAGGCGGACCGTGCGTCCAGGATCGCCCGGTGGTTGTCTGCCGCCCAGCCCACCAGGCTGAGCACCGGCTCCGAGAGCGAGCGCCCGAGCGGAGTTGCCGTGTACTCGACGCGCGGCGGGATCTCGGCAAAGCTCTGCCGTGACACGAGCCCGTCGCGCTCCAGGCTGCGCAGGGTCTGCGTGAGCATGCGGTGCGAGATGCCGTCGACGGCGCGTTGCAGTTCGGTGAAGCGGCGCGGCCCGTCGT